>DASPHQ010000723.1:0-6002 GCA_035629595.1 Urbifossiella sp.
GTGGCGCTGTTCACCACGCTGTTCTTCCAGCTGTACGCGCACGTCGGGGCCGAGCTGTACGACGCCCCCGGCCCGACCAGCCCGTGGCAGTGGTTCGCGTTCTCGGCCGCGCACGCCTTCCGCGCCGGCGACGTGTTCGACGCCGTCGAGGCGCTCGGGTGGGGCATCCAGCCGGTGAAGCACGTCAGCCCGCTCGTGGGGGTGGTCGTCGTCGCCTACCACGTCGTCGTGGACGTGTTCTTCCTCGGCCTCGTGTGGGCCGGCGTCGGCCGGCTCCGCGAGTCGCTGCTGGGCGACGACGTGATCCGCGATCTGGTCGTCCGCATCGGCCTCGTCGCCTTCGCCGCCTGGTTCATCACCTGGGTGGTGGTGGCTTTCTTCCTCCGCCCGTGGCGGTTCGTCGACGTGCCGCTCTGGTTCGTCGAGAACGTGCTGCGGGTGGTGGACTTCGCGGACGTGATGGAGAGCTTCGGCCTCCGCCTCCACACCCTGCCGCGCGAGGGCGTGGTCGGCCTCCTGACCCTGACCTGCCGGCTGTGGATCGGCCTCGGCCTGGCGGTGCTCCTCACCCGCAAGCGGAAGCCGCCGCCGCGGCGCGTCCTCACCCCGCCGGGCGTCGCGGCCTGGCCGTACTGGCGGGTCCGCGCCGGGGCGCTGGCCGGCATGGCGGCCGTGCTGTTCGTCGTCGGGTTCGCCGCCTGGCTCGTCTCCGGCTCGCCGGCCGAATCGCTCGTGGCGGCGGTGAAGGAGGGGCCGGACGACCGGGCCGAGGCGGCGCTGCGGGCGCTGCGGCGGATGGGGCCGTCGGCGGGGTCGGCCGTCGAGCCGCTGGCGGCCGCCCGGGCCGACGCCACCCCCGCCGTCCGCGACGGCATCGTCCGCACCCTGGGCTACCTCGGCACGTCCGCGGCCGCCCCGCTCCGCAAGGTCGCGCTGACCGAGCCGCCGGAGGCGGCGGGGCCGGCCGCGGACGGGCTCGCCGCGGTCGGCCGGGCGGCCGCCCCGGACCTCGTGGCCGTGTGGTCGGACGCCACCGACGACGGCGTGAAGGCCCGCGCCGAGGCCGGGATCCGGCGGCTCGGCGGGGATGCCGTCGGCCCGCTCGTCGACGGCTTCACCCCCGAGTACGCCCACGGCCACTACGTGTGGCTCCAGCGGCTCGACGCCAACTGGCGGCTGCGGACCACGACCAACCCGATCGCCCTCGCCTGCCACGACCTGCACGAGCTGAAGAACCGGGTCGGCGTCGGCGACACGGCGGCGACGGCCGCGGCGATGAACCAGGCCCGGGCGTGCGGCTCGGCCGCGCGGGAGCTGCTCGACGTCGGCTACGAGTACCTCGAGCACAAGGACCACTCGCTCCAGATGGCCGCCGCCGGGATCGTCGCCGCGGCCGGCCCGGCCGAGACGCCGAAGGTGCTCGCCCGCGCCCGCGCCGCCGCGGCGAAGGGGCCCGTCGGCCCGGGCGTGCTGGCCGTCCTCGCCGAGCCGAGGATGTGGACGCCGGCCGTGCTCGCCGAGTCGCGCACGCTGCCGGCGCTGCTCGCCCTCGCCAACCAGCCGGAGGGGCTCCCGGTCGCCCTGCCGCACCTCGGGCAATACGGCCCGGCGGCCGCGCCGGCGACGCCCGTGCTCATCCCGGTGGTGGCCGACCCGAGCGCCGACCGGCGCGCGACCGCCCGCGCCGCCCTCGCCCGCATCAGCCCCGACTGGAAGAACAACCCGGCCCTGAACGCCGCCGCCCCGTCGTTCGTCCTCGGTCTGTCGGCGCTGCCGCCGGCCGAGGCCGACGAGCTCTACGCGGCGATCAAACCGCTCTCCGACGGCGAGGGGCAGGCCCTGGTCGGCGCGGTCGAGCGCCGGCTCGGCGAGCTGGAGAAGCAGTACTTCGACATCCGCGCGGACGAGTGGCGCACGCACGGCCGGGAGCACTACCTCAAGTCGCTGGACGGCGTGTTCGGCCCGGTCGAAAAGCTCGGCCCGAAGGCGAAGGCGGCGGTGCCGGCGTTCAGCGACCTGATCGAGAAGTACGACAAGAAGCGGAGCGCCCGGTCCACCGATCTGGTTACCGCGCGGACCACACTCGCCCTGGAGAAGATCGGCGGCGCGTCCGGGGCCGGCCTCGCGGCGCAGTTGCGGCTGGTCGGCTCCGAGGCCGAGCAGCTGGCGCTGCTCCGCGCCGCGGGGAAGGAGGCCGTCCCCTACGTCCGCGAGCAACTCGGCGGCGACGACCGCGCCCTGCTGTTCGGGCTGAAGGCCGTCGCCGCCCTCGGCCGCGACGCCGAGGAGCTGGTCCCGGACCTGATCCGCATGTTCCCGCGGTCGAACCGCCGCGCCGATACCTTCGGGGTGGGCGAGGTGTGGGTCATCACCGAGTTGGGGCAGGCGCTGACGGCCGTCGAGCCCGCGTGGCCGGGCCGGCCGGAGGCCGCGGCCGCGCTCGGCGAGATGCTCCAGCACAGTGCGCCTGGAAACGTCAGCGGGAGGGTGAGCCGGCGGGTGCTCGACATCGTCGCCGCGGCCGACGCCAAGGCCGCGCCGAAGGTCGCCGCCGAGGCGATCCGCGCCGGCGCCATCCACCCCGAGGTGAAGGTCGTGCTCGACAAGGCGGCGCCGGAGTGGCGCGCCGACCCGGCGGTGAAGGCCGCCGCCCCGGCCCTCGTCCCGCGGATCAACGAGCGCGAGACCAGCGTCGCCGCCGAGGCGACGCTGGTGGACCTCGGCCCGGCGGGGGTCGAGGCCCTCGCCGCGGGCCTGGACGGTCTGTCGGACGAGGGCGTCGCGAAGCGGTTCGGGTCCGGGAAGGAGGCCGACCACCGCGACCGGATGGTCCTGCTGCTGAAACGGTTCGACCCGCCGGCGAAGGCCGCCACCCCGGCCCTGCTGAAGCTCGTCGCCCGGCCGAAGCTCCAGATCGACGCGATTCCCAGGGTGCTCGAGACGCTGGAGAAGGTGAACCCCGGGTGGGCCGCCGACCCCACGCACCAGGAGGCGCGGAAGGCGGCGGGCGACGCGCTTCGGGCGCGGGCGAACGAGAATCAGTTGTTCGTCGGCTACTCCGCCCGCTTCGGGGCCGACCTCGGGCCGCTCCTCACCCGCGAGTTGGAGGCCGCCCAGCAACCTGCGGACGTGCTCCGGGCCATCGCGCGGATCGCCAAGGCCGGCCCGGCGGCGAAGGGGGCGGTGCCGGCCCTGGCGAAGACCGCCGCGTCCGACGAAATCGGGTTGGCACGGGAGGAGGCGATCGACGCCATCGGGAAGGTCGGCGCCGGCGACCCGGCGCTGGTCCCGACGCTCGTACCATTCCTCATGGACGGGTACGACAAGAGCCGGGCCGCGGCCGGGCGGGCGCTGGAGAAGGTGGACCCGAAGTGGCGGACGACGCCGGCCGCGAAGGCGCTGGTGCCGGCGGCGAAGGGTCAGCTGACGGCCGCCGAGGCGGGGAAGCGCGCCGGCGCGGCGGAGGCGCTGGGGCTGCTCGGGGCCGGGGACGCGACCGTGGTGACGACGTTGTGCCCGGTGGTGCTGGACGCCGACGCGAAGGTTCGGACCGCGGCCGGGAAGGCGCTGGACGACCTCGACCCGGACTGGCGTGCGAAGCCGGCGGCGAAGCAGGCGGCGACGGCGGCGGTGAAGCAGCTGACCGCCCCGGAAGCGCGGAAGCGGAACTCGGCGGTCGGGGCGCTGGACGTACTCCGCCAGCCGACCACGGTGGGGGCGCTGGCGCAGATGGCGGCCCGCGAGACGGACGCGAACACCCGCCGGTACGCCGAGGAGGTTCTCGGCCGACTCCGCAAGACCCCTTGACGCCCGGTGGCCGACGGCGCGCTCGGGTCGGTGGGTGCCTCATCGGCGGTCGTGGCCGAGCTGACGGCCACGACCGCTTCGTGGGTCGTGGGTCGGCGGGCGCCCCGGTGTCGTCCTGCCGGGCACCCCCGCGGGCTAATGGACCGACACGGCGTCGTCCCCGTCGAAGGGGTCGCCGGAGAGCAGCTTCCCGGTCAGGAAGGCCCGGGTGTCGCCGGGCCGGAAGCCGGTCCGGGCCGTGTCGAACCGGACCACCAGGTCGAGCCGGCCGTCGCGGTCCACGTCGCGGTACTCGAACTGCGGCCGGCCCCGCCCGTCGCGGCTAATCGAGTCCTCCTGCCCGGTGCGGCCGAACCGCAGCGACTCCACGTCGACCGACCGGACGTCGAAGCCGGCCGCCCCCATGATCGCGACCTCGATCTTCCCGTTGCTCCGGCTGTTGATCTGGCGGCTGTCCGGGATCACGTCGATCGTCACCCGCCGCGCCGCCGCGACCACGTCCACGACCACGGTCGCCTCGCCGGACAACCCGCCCGGGTCGGTCGCCCGGACGGTCAGCCGGAACTGTGGCGTCGTCGCGGCCACGAGCGCGGCCGGGTTGGCGACGGTGATCCGCCCGGTCGCCGGGTCGATCGCGAACGCCGAGTACGCGTTCCCGGCGGTGATCGAGTACGCGAGCGAGGCCCCCTCGATGTCGTGCCCGGTCACGGTCCCGACGACCGTCCCCACCGCCGCCCGCTCCCGGACGGTGAACGCGGCCCCGGCCAGTGTCGGGGCATCGTTCACCGCGGTGACGGTGACGGTCGTCGTGGCACTGGCGGTGAGCGGGCCGCCGGCCCCGGTGTTCCCGTTGTCGTTCACCGTGGTGGTGAGCGTGGCCGACCCGTTGAAGTTCGCGGCCGGGCGGAACCGGACCGTCGCCAGGGCCGCGTTCACCGTCGCCTGCGTCCCCGTGACCGACAGGCTCGCGGTGCCGCTGCCGGTGAAGCCGGTGCCGGTGAGAGTCCCGTTCGTGGCCGACACGGTGGCGGTGAACGTCCCCGCGCTCCCGTCGGCCGGGTCGGCGACCGACACGCCGCCCAGCGCGGTCAGTTCCAGGACCGTGTCCTCCGCGGTGGTCGCGGCCGACGGGGCCGCGACCGTCGGCCGGTCGTTCACGGCCGTCACCGTCACCCGGACGGTGCCCGTGGCCGTCCCGCCGTTCCCGTCGGAGACCGTGTAGGTGAACGAGTCCGGCCCGTTGTAGTTCGGGTTCGGGGTGTAGCGGACGACCCCGCCCGCCAGTGACGCGACGCCGTTGCCGGCCGGGCCGACGGACTGCACGGTCAGCGTCTCCCCGGTGTCCGGGGCGAACGAGTCGTTGGCCAGGACGGCAACCGTGGTGCCCCCCGAGTCCTCGTTCACCGCGAGCGAGTCCGCGACCGCGGTCGGGTCGTCGTTCACCGCGGCGACCCGGATCGAAACCGCCGCCACGTTGCTGACGAGGTTCCCGTCTGACGCCTGGAACGTGAAACAGTCGTCCCCGAAGTAATCGGCGTTCGGGGCGTACACGAACGCCCCGGTCGTCCTGTTCAGCGTCACCGTCCCGTGCGCCGGCGGCTCCACCACCGCGTAAGTGAGGGCGCTCCCCTCGGTGTCCGTCGCCACCACCGTCCCGGACACGCTCACGTCCTCGGTCGTGGTCGCCGACTGCGGCAGGGCCACCGGGGCGTCGTTCACCGCCGTCACCGTGATGCTGACTGTCGCCGTGTTGCTGTCCGCCGTCCCGTCGCTCGCCGTGAAGGTGAACGAGTCCGGCCCGTTGTAGTTCGCGTTCGGCGTGTACGTGAACGTCCCGTTCGTGTTGAGCACCAGCGACCCGTTCGCCGGCCCGGCCGCCACCGTAAAGGTGAGGCTCGGGCTGTCCACGTCAGTCGCCCTCACCTGCCCGGACGCCGGCGTGTCCTCGGCCGTCGTCACCGTCTGCCCGGCCGCCACCGGCGCGTCGTTCACCGCGGTGACGGTGACGGTCACGGTCGCCGTCGAGGTTCCGCCGGCCCCGTCGCTCACCGTGTAGGTGAACGTGTCCGTCCCGAAGAAGTCCGCCGCCGGGGTGTACGCCACCGACCCGGCCGACAGCGCCACCGACCCGTGGGCCCCCTGCGTCACCGCCGTCACCGTCAGTGTGTCGCCGTCCGCGTCGGTGTCGTTCGTCA
>DASPHQ010000724.1:0-8363 GCA_035629595.1 Urbifossiella sp.
ACTGCCAGTCGGCCTTCGCCTCGGCGGCGTTTCGCTTGGCTTTCCACGCCGCCACTTCCCGGGTCAGTGTCGCCCGATCCGGGAGGCGGCGGTTCAGACACTTCCGGCCCAAGACGCTCAACTCCAACTCCGCCATGTTGAGCCACGAGGCGTGCTTCGGAATGTAGTGGAACTCTAGCTTCGCCGCCAGCCGTCGCGCTGCTCGGCCGGGCACACCCGGGCAGCCGGGCCTTCTTGCCGCACGAGCAGTGACGCACGCTCCGGAGGCATTCACGGCACACCCCAGGCCGGGCGCAGTTGCAGTCGGGCGGCAGGCAACTCCGACGCCGGTAACACGTGCAGTCCAAGACGCACCTCCTCCCCACAGGAGAGCGCGAGCCGGCGAGGTGCGCAAGCTCGGTTGTGAGGCCCGTCGTTGTCGCGAGGCACTCCCGGCATCCCCCATTCCCGGAAGCACCAACGAGCCGCTCCCATCGAGCGCGTGACGCCCTCGATCCACGCCCGGCAATCTCGTGACGCGGGGGATTCTTCGTACCACGGGGATGCTCCCGTTACCCCTCCGCCCGCATCCGATACCCGTCGGCCTTGTTGCTCGTGACGACGAGCCGGTCGATGCTGGGGACATATTTCTCTTTGATGCGGCTCTTGAGCTTCTGGCAAAACGTCGCCTCCTCCGCACCGGCAGCGCCGCCCGTGTGACGCAGCACGTCCCGCTTCAGGTCCGCATACTGCACGTACCGATCGAGTTGCTCTGCCAGGCAGGCGAGGAAGTAGTACTCGCGGCTCCACAGCGGCACCTCGCCCGCCTGGCTGCCGCCGACGAAGAGGGCACCGGTTTCACAGTCGAAGCGGACCGTCGCTTGGCCCAGGATCAGCGCGGCGAGGTCAGGGGTTCTGAACGCCCCATCCGCGTCGAACAGCTCGACGAGCGGCACCCACCGCTCCTGGCCCCCCGCGGGCGGCACGACCAACGGCCCGGACAGGACGAGGACGCAGCGGTACGACGCGAGTCGACGCCGGGCCGGATCTGTCAGCGGGTCGGCCGGGCAGTAGAAGCACTCGACCGCCTCGCCCCGCACGGTCGCGGTCCCGAGTTGCCACAGGTGGGTATCGACCGCCTGCAGACCCCCGCGCAACCCGAGCCGCGTCGTGAGGTCGGCGAGAAAGGCCTCCGGACGCACCGGCCAGGCGTGCAGTTCGTGTTCCGCGACCTCGCCGCGGCACGCGGCACACAGGAGCCGGGTGCCGACACGATACGGCTCCCCCTCGCCGCAGTACGGACACCCCGGGACGGGATGCGCCGACGGGACCGGGTCGACGAACCCGACCGCCTGCCATTGCCGGAGCAGGGGACCGTGCGGGCCGTCGAAGTCCTCCTGCGCGACGTGCACCGGTCGGGTGCCAGAGAGGAGGCCGAGGAGGGCCTCGACACTCCTACGCATCGCAGAGGCCCCAGCGCAGGAGGCAGGCACGAAGGCGGTCCCCGAGCGGGGTGTGGCCGAGGTCACAGCGGTCGCGCCACAGGCGAATCCGGACCTTTTTGCACCGCCCGTCGATCCGCAGCCGCACCTGCAACTCGGCGTGGCTGACGGTCAACTCGGGGGCGTCCGCGGACGCGTGGGCGCGCAGCATCTGCTCGACCGCGTCCGGCTCGTCGCCGCCGAGGGTCTCCAGCTTGAGGCAGCGGCGGCCGAGCCGGGAGGGGTAGCGGAGGTGAATGCTGCGCAGCCGCACGGACTCCATGTCGGCCGCGTCGGGGAGCGGGTGGAAGGGCTGCTTGAGCCGATCGAGGTCGAACACCGCCCCGCCGCACGCGACCGGGGCGCCGAGGACCGTGCGGCCGAAGCACTCGAACAGGCGTCGGATGAGGTCGGGGGCGAAGCCCGCGGACTTGAGCATCACCGCCCCGTCCCGCGGGGTGTACGTGAAGAGGACGGTGAGTGCCGGCTGCAGCGCGTGGACGACCGCCTCGCCCGTGTCGGTGAAGGCTTCGACGAGGCGGGTGCGGTCGGCGACCCGCGCGACGAAGCAGACGGCGGCCGGGAGACGCCTCGCGTCCACGACGCAAAACCGGCCGCTCCCGGCGTCGTGGCGGAACACCTCGCGCAGTCCCTCGGCCAGCGCGGAGCCGGCGCGGTCCAGGTCGTCGATGACGATCGCGGCCGCGGCTTTCGCCCGACGCCAGTGGAGGTCGTCTCCCGACTCGTGGTGCAGGAACACGCCGTGGAGGAGGTCGGGTCGGTGGAGGAGGAACCAGAGCGCGACGCCCGCCCCGCCGGGGACGTCGTCGGGCGGAAGCGGACCGCCGGCTGCCGCCGCCAGCAGGTGGGCGGTGCCGTCGTCGCCGGACAGCTCGGTCACCATCGCCAGTTCCAGCTCGATGCGGGCTCGCGCTTCGGGCGGGAGGGAGGCGAGGGCCGCCGCCCAGCGCCGATCGTCGGTCCCGTCGACAGTCGAGTCGTACGGGACACGGCGGGTGCGGCAGAAGTCGCGAAAGGTCGTCGTGCGGGCGACACAACTCAGGAATCGAGCCGGGCTGAACTCCCGGGTGAACATACTCAGCCGTGGATGGTACCACCAGCGGGTCGTTGTTGCCGAGGGAAATGGGTTACGACTCTCATCGGGCGGGCGTGGAGCGGGTGCCCGCGGGCGTGCCCGGCGCTGGCCGCAGCCAAGAACGCGTTGTACCCTCGGGCCGTGAACGTCTTCCCCGCCTTCGGCACGTCCCGAGAAAGCCTCGCGTACGCCCGCGCACGCGACGAGCGGATCGTGTGGCTGCTCACCGCGCACCCGGTGACCGCGGGGATGCTCGTCGCCCTCGGCTGGTTCCCGACGCGGGCGAAAGCCGTCAAGCGGCTGCGTCGCCTCGCGGCCCGGCGGCGGGTCCGGTTCGTCGGCACCGTGTGCCGGGCGCCCGGCCGCCCCGAACACGTCTTCTGCCGGTGGCAGCCCAAGGCCGACAACCTCCTGCACGAGGTCGAGCTGACGGACCTCTGCTTCCGGCTGGACGCGGCGCGCATCCTCCGCGGGCCGCACGTGACCGACACCCGCATCCGCCCGGACGCCGAGGTGTGGATCAACGGCCGCCTCTACTACCTCGAGCACGACCGCGGGACGATGGCGTACCCGCAGGTCGCCGGGCGGTTCCGGCTGTACGAGGGCTTCCCGCACTTCGTCCTGTGGGTGTGCTCGACCGAGGAGCGGCGGGACGGGCTGCGGGCGCGGGCGGAGCCGCTGCGCCCGTGCGCACTCTTCACGACGTTCCATGAGGCATCCCGTTCGCCGCACGAGCCGGTCTGGCTCGACTACGGCGGCCGGCGGGCTGCACTCCCGCGGGAGACGCCGTCCCCGACGGCGGGTTGAGCGGTCGCGTGGCGCACGGGTCACGCCCCCTCCACCCGGCACGTCGGTGCGTTGCGCCGCGCCGGCGTGTCCGGCACGATCCCCCCGGTGTTCTTTCCCAACCCGGAGGTGACGACATGGCGAAGAAGGCAGCGCCCAGGCGGAAGGCGACCGGAGCGGCCGCGGTGACGACGACTGAGCCGCGCGTGCCCGAGGTCCTCGCCCCGCAGAAGGTCCACGAACTGTTCGCCCTGCCCGGCCCGTACGACCCACTCGCCCCGCCGGTCGCGACGAAGGGCTTCACGCCCTGGTGGGACTGCGGCCTCTCGATCAACGAACTGCGGCGGAAGCGGAAGGAGCTGTTCGGTCCGTCCGACTGGCTCGACGGCCAGCGCTTCGCGAAGGATTCCGTCTCGTGGACGTGGCGGCTCCTGAGCCTCACGCCGGTCGGACCGGGCGAGACGTTCGAGGAGCAAGCCAGGGCGATCGGCCGCGGGAGTGAGCCGCCGACGGCTCGCGAACTCGTGACGTACCTCGTTCTCCACGTCCTGGCGACCGGCGAGCGGCTGGAGATCCCCCGGCTCCGCTGCAAGGACGTGCTCCCGTCCGGTCGGCGCGTGTGCGTCGGTCCGTTCCGCGACGACGGCCTGGAGATCGCGAACGTCTCGGACCGCTGGACGTCGCCGGGCATCGCCCTCTGCGCGAGCGTCACGCCGCCGGTGCCCAGGAGAACGTGAGCACCACCCGCCCCATCTTCGGATGGGGCGCTTTTCTCGCGGTGCTCGTCGGGCCTGCCGCAGCTGGCCGCGGAACAGACGGCTGCCCGCGGGCGGGTGTGACGCTCGACGCGCCGAGAATGTGCGGTAGTGTCTCGGCGTCTTGGCCCGCCTCTCGCTTCCCCTCGCCGGCGCACCCGAACCCGAGATCCCGCTCTACACGGGCGACATCGAGGCCGACGCCTGGCGGCTGATGCGCGGGGGGCTCGCCGAGGAGATCACCGGCGGGCTGTCGCGCCCGTCGAAGATGGACTGCCCGGCGTGGGGGATCTCCGCCACCCGCTGCCGGATCGGCTCCGCCCTCGCGAGGGAGGTCGGGACCGTGTGCGCGAGCTGCTACGCCATGAAGGGCACCTTCCGGGCGAAGACCGTGGCGGACAAGCTGGAGCGGGCGTACCGGGGGCTCTTCGACCCCCGCTGGACGCCGGCCCTGTACGGGCTCGTCCGCTTCCACGCGAAAGACCGCTTCCGCTTCTTCCACAGCGGCGACTTCCAGGGCGCCAACCACTTCCTGAACGTCATGCGCATCTGCACGGCCACCCGCGACGTCCTCTTCTGGATCCCGACCCGCGAGGCGGCCCTCGTGCGGGACCACGCGGCGGTCATCCCGGGGAACGCGACCGTCCGGGTGTCGGCCGCCGTCATCGACGGCCCGCCGCCGGGTTTTTGGCCGACGACCTCGACCGTCGTGAGCGACCGGGGGGAGGCGACCTGCCCGAGCTCGATAGAGGGCGGGAACTGCGGGACGCACCGCTGCACCGCGTGCTGGACCCACCGGGGGAACGTCGCGTACGCGAAGCACTGAGGGTGTCGGTCCGAGGAAGGCGTGTCGGCACGGCGCCTGGCCCTCACGGCTCTCGGTCCTCTTTCGCGAGCGGATACAGCAGATCCCGGCACTTCCGGCAGGCCGCCGACCGGTCGACCGTTGCGATCCCTTCCATCTCGGCCCGGTGCGCGGCTTCCTTGTCGCGGGGGTTACAGAGGACCATGCCGTCCGCGTTCAGGGCGTGCAGGTCGCGCTTCCGTCGCTTGTCCTGTGACATTGAGGGTTTCTCGGATCCGTGTGGTGCCATCACCGTACTGGGCGGCGGCCGGCGTAGGAAGTGGAGCCGTGCGACCCGATTGATGACCCCCGCCCCGGTGCGAGACGTTCCACGCCCCACGTGCCCTCCGACGGGCGGGTCGATGGCTTGGCCGTGCGTCGCGAGCGCGTACACTCGCGGCGTGGACGACCCGATCCTCCCCACCGGCCCCTTGCCCGACGAGCCCGAAGCCGCCGTTCCCGGGGCGATTGCGGAATTGCTGCGCCGCGTGCCGCCCGACGAGGCGGCCCAGCGCCGCGCGTTCGCCCTCCTCCAGCGGTACCGGGGCGAGGCGCTCGCCGCGGTCACCCGCTGCACGGACGTCGGTGCCCGCCGGCACGCCGTGGCGGCATCGCGGGCGATGCTCCGGCAGCGCCTCCTCGCGCTCCTGTCCGAAAGTTCTGAACCGACTCGTCCGAGCGAGACTGCCGACCCCGAGGCGCTCCGCTCACGGCTCGTCGACCCGGATCTCGCACGGACCGAGCGGGAGTACCGTGCGGCCTACGAGCGCGAGGTCGCCGAGGCGCGGCAGCGGCTCCAGGTCACGCACGCCGGACTGCTCGCGCACGAGGTCCGACTGCACAGACTCGACGGCATGAGCCCGCCCGCGGCCGAGGCGGCGGCGCGGGCGAACCTCGCGCTGCGCGTGCGGGGCATGGAGGAGGAACTGCGGTCCCTCACGGCGTACCACCGGGATCGCTACCTTGGTCGCCTCCGGGAGCTGGCCGCGATGCAGGAGGACCAGTGGGCCGACGGAGAGTGACGATCGGGGGCGAAGCGGCCGGTCACGGCGGACCGCGGCACTTCGAACGGAGCCATCGGGCGTCCTCGTCGCACACATCGCGACGCTGCGGGAGTACGCTCGCGGGCATGTTCTCCCGGTTCCGCTTCCTCCGCCGGCTGATCACCCGGAAGCCAGGGACGGAAACCTCGGCCCTCGTCGTCGGCTCGACGGGGTCCGGGAAGAGCGAGGGCGAACTCGTCGACCTGGTGCGCCTCGCCGACCGCCGGGACTGCGCCGTCGTCCTCCTCGACGGACACGGGCCGCTCGCCTTCGCGGCGGCAAGCCACTGGGCGGCGCGCGGCCACGAGCCGCGGATCGTGTACGAACCGCTGGACGCGACCGACCGGGTACTCGGCTGGGGCGTCCTGCCGCGCGGCTCCTTCGCCGACCCCGCCCGGCAGCGACTGGAAGACGCCGAGGCGCGGGAGGGGCTGTCGCAGTGCTTCATGAGCCAGCGCAACCTCACGACCCTGAACGACCGCGGCTACACGAAGGAGTGGCTCGACGCTGCACTCTCACTCTGCCTGTCCCAGCCCGAGCCCGTCCCTCTCCCCTCGCTCCTCGCCGCGTTCCGGGTCGGAACCCCCGAATACGAGCGGTTGCTCCGCTCGTGCGGCGATCCCAGGACCGTCGCCAAGTTTCGGGACGTGGAGCACGTCAAACGCCGGAACCCCGTGCAGTACGAGTTGTTCACTTCCCCGGCCCGCCGCCTCCTGGAACTGACGTGCGGCTCCGAGGTCGTGCGGCTGCGGTCCCGCCCGGGACCGTTCCGCTGGCCGGAGGCGCTGCGGGACCGGTGCCTCGTCGCGTTCGACGGCGGCGGGATCCGGTCCCGCGAACTCAAGCGCACCGTGTTCCTCCTCGTCGCCCTCGCCGTCATCCACGCGGTCCGGCGGCACTTCGCGGAGGCCCGCACCCCGCTCCCGGTCGTTCTCGTCCTCGAAGAGGCCGGGGCGCTGGGGCTCGCCACCCCGTTCGTCCAGCTCGCGCTGCAGGAGCTGCGGAAAGCCGGGGTTGCCATACACCTGATCAGCCAGTCGAGCCTCGACTTCGGCGACCCCGCGTTCTTCCAGTCGCTCCTCGGGAACGCGCCGCGACAGATCTGGTACCAGTGCCTGTCGCCGGCCGACCAGGAGCTGGGGGCGAAGGCCCTCACGAACGCGACCTTCGACCCGGACGCGGTTCACTTCACGCGCGTCCGCTCGGTGCCCGAGGGGAAATCACTGGCCTCGCCGTGGCGTGCCCGGATGCGTCGGGTGATCGATCGCTATTTCAAGTCCCCCTCGCTCCAGGAACAGGAGTACCGGACGCGGCTGGCAACACTCCGGGTGGGAGAGCGGCTCGTGCGGGACCGAACGGGCGTGCGCCGGGAGCGGGTGCGGCCGCTCCGCCCCCCGCGAGTGCCCGGCGGTTTCGAGACGTTCACACGCGCGGTCATCGGCCGGGTCCGCGAGCGGCCGCTCTACCTCCCGCCGCTGCCGCCGGAGACTTCTTGGCATCCCGAGCCGTTACCCGACGCTGCCGAGCGTCTACGAGTGGAGGCTGCCGAGGCGGGGGAGTGACGGCACGACAAAAAGGCCCCATCCCGGTCGGGATGGGGCGGCCGCAGCCCGAGGGCTGCGGCGGGTGTGTCAGAAAGGCGGGTCCTCCTCTCGCCGCTGGTCGAGGATCCACTCGGCGCAGCGGCCCAGGACGTACTGGACGAGCGGGATCTCCGCCCCGCGGAACGAGGTCGTGTGCCGGACGGCGTCGTCCTCTCCGTGGTACGCCTTCCGGACGGTCGCGGCGTACGCGGTCACGGCCCGGTCGCCGACCATGATTTCCCGCGGCCAGATGGCCCCCTCGATCCGAGTGCCGTCGCCGGCCGCCACGGCGATCGTCTTCACCGGTCGGTTCGGTGCGTGGCCGTTTCCCCCGGGCGGGGGCTGCTCCTGCGCTGGTGCCTCCCCAGACTCCGCGGGGGTCTCGGGCGGCGGGTCGAGTACGGCGGTGGCGGTCCCGCCCTCAGGCGACGGGTCCGCGGGCTTTCGGCGGGGCATGGGTCGTTCCTTTCTGGTGGTAGTGACAGCGGAGCCGCATCTTGAGCCACTCCCGGAGCTCGGGGTGGCGGATGTTGGCGACGAGCCAGCCGACGCGGCAGTCCGACGGGGTGAAGACGTGCCGGCGGGGGTCGAAGCCGGGCCGGAACGACCCGGCGTTCCCCCGCCCCTTACGCCGCCGTGTGGGGCTCATCCTTCGCCTCCGGCAGCAGGAGCCCGTTGAGGCGGATGGTGGACGCCACGAACTGCTGGGGCGCGGAGATTGCGCGGGGCTTGAGCACCTCCGTGAAGGCGTTGAAGAGCGACCAGGCGGTGCGGGGCTTGAAGTCGTCGTGGCGGG
>DASPHQ010000725.1:0-6130 GCA_035629595.1 Urbifossiella sp.
TACAAGGCGCCGAACGTCACGTTCGGCGTCAGCGGGTCGCCGCTCGTCGCCGGCGGCAAGGTGTTCGTGAACGTCGGCGGCAAGGGCGCCGGCGTGGCCGCGTTCGACGCCGTCACCGGCAAGCTGGCGTGGAAGGCGACCGACGACAAGGCCAGCTACTCGTCGCCGATCCTCGCCGACGTCGGCGGCACGAAGCAGGTGATCTTCCTGACCGCCGCCGGGCTGGCCGGCTTCGACCCCGACACCGGCAAGGAGTTCTGGCGGCACCCGTTCCGCGACATCCTCCAGGAGAGCGCTACCGCGCCGCTGTACCAGAACGGCGTGCTGTACGGCAGCTCGGTGACGCTCGGCAGCGTCGCCCTGAAGATCGGCGCGGGGCCGCCGGAGAAGCTCTGGGAGTCGCCGAAGCTGAACTGCTACTTCTCGACGCCGGCGTTCCTGTCGTCGCCGGACACGCTGTTCATGCTGAACGGGAAGCTGAGCATCACGCCGTCGATTACGCTGCGGGCGGTCGAGGCGAAGTCGGGCAAGGTGCTGTGGGAGCGGCCGAACGTCGGAAAGTACCACGCCGCCCTGGTGGTCGGGGCGTGCGGCGACCTCCTCATGCTCGACGACGGCGGCGACCTGTCGGTGATCGCCGGCAACCGCGACCGGTTCGAGGAGCGCTGTCGGGCGAAGGTGTGCGGCCCGACGTGGGCGCACCCCGCGGTGTCCGACGGTCGCGTCTTCCTGCGCGACGAGAATGAACTGATCTGCGTGTCGCTGCGCTAGCATTCCGGGAGCCGCCGTGGTCGCCGTCGGGCTCGTCCTCGCCGCCGTGCTGGTGCTGTTCGGCGCCGGCACCGCCGTCCGCCAGCGGGGGACGATGGCGCGCCTCCGCGGCGAGCGCTTCCTGCCGAGCGACGACCGCGCCTACCTGCGCGGCCAGGTCCGCCGCCGCGTCGCCACCGGGGTGGTGCTGGTAATGATCGGCGGCCTCATCGCCGGCTACTACCTGTCGGGCATGGATGGAAAGGTGGACGTGATCGCCGCGAAGGAGCGGAACGCCGCCCCGATCCCGGAGGACGAGGACCGCGCCGACAAGGACTTCACGCGGATGGTGGCCGCGTACTGGGTCGGCATCCTGGGGCTGGTGTTCGTGGCCGGGTGCCTGGCGGTATTCGACTTCTGGGCGACGCGCCGCTACTGGATGGCCCAGTACCGGCTGCTGAAGGCCGACCACGAGGCGAAGTTGCAGCGGGACCTGGCGGTCCACCGGCAGGCGAAGGAGAACGACCGGATGACGCGCCTCCGCGGCGGCCGCCCGCCCGAGTCGATGGACGAGACGGACGAGGAGCCGCCGGTCTGAGGCTCGGGTATCTGGCTCGCGGCCGGTAGCCGCGGGCTTCAGCCCGCGCTACGTCGGCGGTGTTCGTGGGGCGTTGCTCCCCGGTGCTCCGTCGCAGGTGGACGCGGGCTGAAGCCCGCGGCTACCAACCCAATACCTCAACATCACCGCACCGCGAAGTCCCCCGGCAGCCGCCGCCACGCGCTGTGAATGTGGTTGGCCGGGTTCTTCGCCGAGTCGGCCTGCACGTTCAGGAACTCGACCACGAACTCCGGCGCGTACACCCGGTACGTGTACGGCTGCCCCACCTCCGCCGACCCGGTGTACGCGAAGTGCATCGCCCCCGGCGCCGTCTTCGCGGCGCGCTCGGCCTCGGCCGCGGCCAGGTCCGCCGGCATCCGGTCGGTGTACGCCCGCAAGAGCGCGTCGAGCGTCTTCCGTTGCGCGGCGTCGAGCTTGTCCACGGCGACGCCCTTCGGCGCGCCCACGTCCGCGGTCGGGCTGTTCTCCTTGATCTCCCACCCCTCCACGCCCTTCGGCGTCGGCTGCTTCGCCAGCTTGTCCTGGTCCGGCGTCAGCGACTTGATGAGCGCCCGCGCGTGGTCCTCGATCGCCGGCAGCGTCCGCAGACCCTTGCGGTCGCCGCCCTTCACCTCGGCCGGGTTGGCGCCGAACATCAGCGGCGTCGCCGACACCACGGCCCCCTTGTCGAGGGTGTAGTTAACGGACATGTGGTGCCCCTCGAACCGCCAGCCCCACGCGCCGGCGACGGACGGCTCGCCGAACACGGTGACGAAGTACCACCCCGGGCTGCGGACGTTCGTCCCCTTCGTGCCTTCGAGGTCGGCGAGGACGCCTTCGAGGCTCATGATGGTGGTGGCCTGCTTGAACCCCTCGGCGGAGAGGCCGGTCTTGAGCAGCTCGAGCGCGGCGGCCTTCTGGGCGGCGGTCATCACCTCGAGGCGGACGCCGACGCGGGTGGGCTGCCGCTCCTTGTTCTGCTGCGGGGTGAAGAACCAGGCGAGGCGGGCCTTGCTGTCGAACGGCAGGTTGGCGGCCTTCTGCTGCTCGGGGGTGAGGCTGGCGAGGAACGCCTTGGCGGCGGCGGTCATCTTCGGGGCGGTCGCCGGCTCGGGCTGGCCGACGAGGGCGAAGGCGACGAACCCGACGGCGGCGAGGGCCGGGGCGGCGTGGCGGAGGCGCATGGGAAAGGGCTCCGGGGGCGGGCGGTCAGTGCGAAGGATACGCCGCCGGCGGTCGGGTGAGAAGGGGCTCACTCCTTCAGGAGTCGGTCGCGGAGGTTCTCGGCCGCCCACTCCGGCTTCACCGGCTCGAAGTAGATCCACCCCTCCTCGGGGTTGTTCCCGAACGTGCTCATCAGCCGCGGCATGAGCTTAATCACCGTCGCCGCCGACATTTGGGCCGCGGCCTTTGGGTCGTTCGTCAAGAACAGGGCGTCCGGGTCGTCGTAGATCTCCTCCTCCTTCACCGTGTTCAGCCAGTTGAAGACCTCGCCGAGGTTGTACCGGATGAGCCACGGGCCGGGGTCGGTGAGGAGCTTCTTCAGGTCGTCGGTGGTGTGCCAGCTCCGCCACCGGGCGATCCGGTAGAACCGCTCGGCCTCGGCGAGCTCCTCGTCCGTCTCCGGCTGCCAGAGCATGACGTGGAGCTCGCCGTCCTCCTCCCACCGCTCGGTCCAGGCGAGGGCGCCGGTCTTGCCGCTCTTGACGGGCCGGCCGACGAGCCGGCGGAGGGTGCCGGCAATGCGGCCGGTTTCGGGGTCCGCCGGGGGTGCCTCGGCGCGGGCGGCGGGCGCCGCGTCGCCGCCGGGCGCGGCGGGCATGCGGAACACGCCGAGGAACACCGACCCCAGCGACACCAGGAACGACCGCCGGGGCAGCCCCCGGGACGTGATCGTTTTCGGCTCGTCGGACACGCCTACCCCTCCGCGGGTGACGCGGGGATTGTACCGCCCGCGGCGGCGGAATGAACCGGCCGCCGGCGGCTCACGCCAGCACGTAAGTCGCGCTCACGCTGACCCCCACGTCCATCGCCCGCGGGTCGTTGGACACCACGTCCCCCTCGCGCGGCTCGAACGACGTGCCGGCCAGCAGGGCGGCGCAGCGGTGGCGCTCCATCAGCTGGTCGGGTCGCACATCCGGCGCCCCGGACCGGCTGAAGTGGATGGACGCCAGGCCGGCCACGGTCAGCCCCGCGGCGCGGGCCATCCGCTCGGCCGCGGCCCGCCCCGCCGCGAGCGCGTCGGCCGTCGCCCGGGCCAGGTCGTCGTCCCCGAGGCGGGTGACGAACAGGAACTGCGGGGCCAGATCCTCGGCCGGCGGCTCGGTCATCTGCCGCATCATCTGTTGGATCATCTGCGCCGGGTCGACCCACGCCGCCGGCTCCTCGGCGCCCTCGGCCGGCTCGGCCGGCGGCGGTGGGGCCGACTCGAACCGCAGCCGGTCGAGCAGCAGCAGCGCCTCGTCGGCCGACAGGCCGCCGATGTCCCAGGTGGCGGTGAGGACCACGCGCACGCCCCGGTCGGGTTCCTCGTCCGGCGCCTCAGCGCCCGGCATCCGCGGGCGGTGCTTCGCCATCGCGAGGCGGATCCGCGTGGCCTGGTCCATCTCGGCCTGGTCGGCGAAGTGCGGCTCGCCGATCTCGACGCGGGCGGCCCCGAGCCCCCGCAGCCAGTTGGCCGCGGCCTCGCGCCGGGTCCGCGACAGTGCCAGCCCGAGGTCGAGGGTCGCGCCGCCGGTCTTCAGCGGCAGCTTCATCAGCAGCACCGACGGCCGCCGCCGCACGACGGCGGTGCCGGTGGCCATGCACGTCGTGCGCTTCGCGGGGTCATCGGCCATGTCGCGGTCCTCCGGCGCGAGTGTCTTGTAGGCTGGGCCGAGTCTGCGAGGCGCGATGCGGGGCGCGGATCACGCACGAGGGTGAGTCGGAAGCCGAGGCACCGCCTGGGTTCGGAGCCCCGGAGGGGCGGGAAGCGTGTAGCCCGGGGTGGAACCCCGGGCGGCGTCCGCGGTGTCACATCCCCGCGGTGCAGTCCAGCTCGGAGCGGCCCCGGTTCCTGCGAAACTTATTCCTGTTGCCGTAAGAGGCCAAGTAAACTCTCCAGGGTTTTTGGCGTGTCCGTGTAGCCGAGGCTGGGCTGCTTACTCCTTTCCCGCCAGTACTCATTCAACTTAGTTTGCCTGACGATGTCAGGAGAAAATCGGTTGTAATTGAGAAGTTTGACATCATCCCACAAGAGTAGACTGCGCCCGGAAGTGCATGCAACTCGAACATGGCCGTCCTGCGAGACAATGACACCGACGGCGTTAGCATCTGCACGGCAGTATTGCAATATCGAGTTGTGCCGCATGCCATACTGCGATGGCCTGATCTTCTTCGCCTTGATACCCCGCGAGGCGAAATCGGCTCCATCATAGACTGTGCCCACCGGTGCGCCTGTCCCGATTTTGGCTCCGAATCCAATCACGTGAAGTAGCGGAGTTAATACGGCCACGCCATCGATCGATGCCAGAGATGTGACGATTCTTACTGAGCCCGTAAGTTCCCTCTCGCGATCTCCTGCGTCTGATACAGCGCGATGGTATTCACTCAGCTTCTCCGCGGATAAGCCTTCAAATACCTCGTCCTCCGTCTGCAACTCGTATAGACTATCGAGTACGTTCAGGATGAACGAATCTCCGAGGCGGGGATAGGCAAAGTTGTTTCCGATCGTGATGTGTTCTGTGTTCAGAGAGGGCGTTATCAGGATCGAGCCACCTGTTCCCAGCCTGCGCAGCCCGATGCACAGTCGCGACAAGGCTGATAGCCAAGCCTCATACAACCTGCTCCCAACTTCTTTCGGGGTTAGTTTGATGTCGAGTGCTTTGTGGATGGCGACGGCTGCGGGGGCTAAGTGAGGCCAGATGCGGTTGCCCACGGCAACGGATCGCAATGCGTCGTTCTCGTTGGTTAGTAACCGATCCACTCTCAATCCTGCGAGTAATACTGCGTCGTAATACGCTGTGATGCTGCCGACTCCATCCATTACGATCTCAAATATTCCGGGATTTCCGAAGCCGTGCGTGCCCTCGCGATTGAAAAAGACGTTTCGGTGGACAAGTTGATCGATCACTCCCCATATCCAGAGTCGATCAGGTTCGACGCCATAAACCCCGATTGAGCCTCCCCACATGTCGATAGCACGGCACAGTTTAATTAGACGGTCGACGGATAACGGCTGGTTTGTGTCAAACCGCCACAGTTGGGGGTAGTAGGCTCGCTGGATTGACGGGCCGTCCTCCGGGTGTTGTGTCGGAGCCGAGAAGGTAATGCTTCCTCGAAGGAGCCGCCCCTCTTCAGTTCGAAGCGTTGCGTGATACGCGGTTGACAGCAGTGACTTGAGGACGGGTAGCGATGGCTGCTTACGGCCCAATGCCCTCAGGCGCTTCCCGATAGTCTTTGCGAGCAGGGTGATGGGTTCGGTCATGTGGCTATGTTGGGCGAGGATGATCACGTCATGATCCCGGACCTCCCCAAAAATGCAAGCCGGCTACCAGCTGATTAAAAAGTCTAACGTTTATTAACCGATCGACAAGGTCAGATTATCGTCTGGGCGTCGGCGGCTCCGCCGATGCTCAACGAGTATGGACGATGACGAAGAAAGCCGCCTCGCGCTCCGGGATCATGGCTCCAACGAACCACGCTCAGGCCTCCCGGGGTTGCACGTCGGGCAAACCACCCCGGGGTATCGTTCAGGACCCCCCGCGCTCACACCATCCCCCAGTACCGCCGCAGCCCCCACTC
>DASPHQ010000726.1:0-3565 GCA_035629595.1 Urbifossiella sp.
AACGCGACTGGCATGTTCACCGAGCCCGACGCGGTGAACCCGGCGCCGCGGTCGGTCGTGGTCGGCGGGGCGAAGCTCAACCCGAACGCGACCGGCGACTTCACCGAGGCCGACGGCGGCGGCACCGGCGACTTCTCGCCCGCAGCCGTGGCCGACCGCACCGGCGACTTCACCGACCCGCCGCACGACGACGGCGCCACCGGCGATTTCACGGAGGCCGAGGCGCCGGGGCGCGCGCGGTCGCCGGACACCGGTGCGCTGGCTACCGGCGACTTCACCGCCGGCCCCGGCGACGGCAACGACGACTTCAGCGTCGGCCCGAAGCCGGTGCTGACGCCGAAGGGCAAGCCGAAGCCGATCGCCGCGAAGTCCGGCGACGCGAGCGAGGTGTACGGCGACGACGCCCCGGCCCGGCTCGGCGGGTACGAGGTGCTGAAGGTGCTCGGCAAGGGCGGCATGGGCTCGGTGCTGCTGGGGCGCCAGATCTCGCTCGACCGCAAGGTGGCCCTGAAGGTGATGCACCCGAAGGTGGCGAAGAACCCCGGGTTCGTAGCCCGGTTCACCCGCGAGGCGTACGCCGCGGCGCAGCTGACGCACCACAACGTCGTGCAGGTCTACGACATCGGCGAGGAGCGCGGGCAGCACTTCTTCAGCATGGAATTCGTGAACGGCCAGTCGCTCGGCGACCGGCTCAAGGAGGAGGGGAAGCTCACCCCCGAGGCCGCGGTCGGCTTCGTCCTGCAGGCCGCGCGCGGGCTGCGGTACGGGCACAAGCAGGGGATGGTTCACCGCGACATCAAGCCCGACAACCTGATGGTGAACGACGAGGGCGTGGTGAAGGTGGCCGACCTGGGGCTCGTGAAGCTCGGCACCGGCGACCTGCCGGCGCAGGCCGGGGCGCTGGACGACGACGACGGCGGCAACAGCCAGCTGACCCGCGTCGGGGCGGTGATGGGCACCCCGGCGTACATGGCCCCGGAGCAGGGGAAGGACAGTGGCACGGTGGACCAGCGGGCCGACATCTATTCGCTCGGCTGCACGCTGTACGTGCTGCTGACCGGCAAGCCGCCGTTCGAGGGGAAGACGGCGATGGAGATCATCACCAAGCACCAGACGCAGGCGATCGTGCCGCCCGAGGTGGTGGTGAAGCGGGTGCCGAAGGCGCTGAGCGCCATCCTGCTGAAGATGGTGGCGAAGAAGCCCGACGAGCGCTACGCCACGATGGACGAGGTGATCTTCGCGCTGGAAGGCTTCCTCGGCGTGGACCGCGGCGGCACGTTCAACCCGAAGGAAGCCCAGGCCGACGAACTGGAGAAGTTCTGCTGCCAGTACAACGTCCGCGGCAAGGGGAAGGTGAAGACGCTGGCCGCACTCGCGTTCGCCGCGCTGTGCGGCGTCGGCATCGTCGGCGCCGGCGTGGCCGGGATGCCGGCCGTCGCCGGCGGGTTCCTCGGGCTCCTGGTGATGGCCCCACTGGCGTACTTCGTCACGCACGGCGTGCTGACCGGCAACGTCGTCTTCACCCGCGCCCGGGCGCTCGTCTTCGGCATGGGCATCTTCGACTGGCTGATGGTGGTCGGCGGCGGGCTGCTGTTCCTGGCGACGTTGTTCCTGTTCGGCCTCCTGTGGAGCTGGCTCGGGTTCGCGGTCGCGGCCGTGGGGCTGGCGGCGGGGTTGTGGTACGTCGCCGACCGCGCCGCCGCGAAGGGACAGGCCGAGCCGCTGAACGACGCCCGCGGCCTGTTCCGGTTGATGCGGCTGCAGGGGCTCGACGAGGAGTCGCTGCGGCAGTTCGCGTGCAAGTACGCCGGCCCGAACTGGGAGCCGTTTTACGAGGGGCTGTTCGGGTACGAGGCGAAGCTGGCCGCGCGGGCGTACCGCAAGGGCGAGACCAGCGAGCCGTGGGCGAAGCACGGCACCTGGCGCGAGCCGGTGGTACTGGCGCTGGACGCCCGGCTCGAAGCCCGCCGGCAGGCGCGGGAGCGGAAACACCTGCAGAAGATCGAGGCGAAGGCTCTGGAGGCCGAGGGCGTGAGCAAGGCCGAGGCGAAGGCGAAGGCGGCGGAGATGGCCGACGGCATGGTCGAGCAGGCGGCTGAGGTGACGGAGGCGCGGAAGGCCGGGAAGGACGCGAGCGTCCGCGAGATGGTCGCCGCCGCGAAGGAGCGCCGCCGGCCGAAGCCGGGGATGAACATCGCCGGCAAGAAGCTGCGCAGCATGGGGCCGAAGTACTTCCTCAACGCCGTCCTGGGTCAGCGCGTGCGGTTCGTGCTCGGCGCCGCGGTGTTCGCCGCCGGGCTGTTGTGGATGAGTCAGAACAATCTGTTGAGCAAGGACAACAACGTCCTGTCGAAGCTGACCGCGTTCGACTTCGCCGGCGCGGGGGCGTCGCTGGACAAGGTGGCCGGGAAGCCGCTGGAGCTGTTCGGCCTGCCGGACGAGGTGGTGAAGCCGGTGAGCGGCTACCCGGCGCCGGTGGTCGGGTTCCTGCTCCTGCTCACGGGCATCCTGTGCTTCGGGTGGCGGCCGAGTCTGGCCGCGCTGCCGGGGGCGGCGCTGGCGCTGCTGGGGCCGCCGCTGCTGCGCGGTGCCGGCGTCGAGTTGCCGCTCACCCCGGAGGCGGTGTGCCTGCTCGCGGGGGCGCTGCTGATCATCGTCGGCGGGTGGTTCCTGCGGAGTTGACGGGTCGGTTCCGAGTACGGGGCGTAGTGATGGCGTTTGACGACACCAAGACGGAACTGCTGACCGCGATCAGTTGCCTCGCGGTTGTCGGTGTGGTGATCGCCGTCGGCGTGTGGCGACTGTGGTGGTAACGCCTCGTATGTCGGGCCGAGTATTCGAGGCCCGACGCGGGGCGCGGGGGACGATGGTAGTCCGCACCGGGCGAACCCCTGTGTTGGGTCGGTGCCGGGACGAACCCCGTTTGCACCCGGCGCCCCGCGTCGGGCCTCGAATACTCGGCCCGACCTACGGAAGCCCCCGGCCGCGGGAGCCGGTGCCCGCTTTCGCGCCGTCGTGGTATAATCAGTAAGACACGTCCCCGGAGCCGATCCCATGTCGCAGGCGATCGCCGACCCCGACGAACTCCGCCGGTTGGCCACCAACTTGAAGCGGTCCCTCGCCGACATCCACGCCAGCATGACCGGCATGCACGGCCAAGTGCTCGCCGTCGGCGACACGTGGCGCGACCAGGAGCAGGAGCGCTTCAAGCAGGAGTTCGAGCAGGCCGTCGTGATGCTCGAGCGGTTCCTCGACTCGGCCGGCGAGTACATCCCGTTCCTCCTCCGCAAGGCCGAGCGGATCGAGGAATACCTGTCGCAGCGGTAAGCCCCCATGACGGCCGATGTCCGCTCGATCGCCGCGCTGCGCGACTGGTACGCCGCCCTCACCGGCTACGGCGAGTCGCTGTCCGAGTCGCTGGCCGGCGTCGAGCTGGAGCTGCGCAGGGGATTCGACTGGCTGGAGGAACAGCTCGGCCGCTGGCAGAAGGCGGTCCGCGACTGCGAGGAGGAGGTGGTGCAGGCGAAGGCCGAGCTGTCGGCCCGCAAGTTCACCGGCTGGGACG
>DASPHQ010000727.1:0-3467 GCA_035629595.1 Urbifossiella sp.
TACCCGCCGCGGCGGGTGGGCTTCGCCCGCTGAAAGGCGTCCGGGGCCGATCCCGGACGCCTTCCTCGTTCGTTACGCCTTCGCCCGCGGCGGCAGCCGCCACGAGCCGGGCACCGGGGCCGGGGGCACCGGCACCTGCGACTGGAGCGTCAGCCCCTTCGGCATCGTGTCCTCGTCCGCGGCGAGGGCGTCCTCCCACCGCAACCACCGATTGGCGAACGAGGCGTTCCGGCCGAGGACGGCGGTGAACGTCGAGTCGGTCACGGCCTCGAGCTCGTTCAGCGGCCGGCCGGCGCGGATGCTGTTGAGCAGGTCGATGTGCTCCTGCACGTAGGCGTTCCGGTCGTCGCTGCCGACCTCGTCGCGGCCGATGGTGTAGTTGTTCACCCGGCTCGACCCGCGCGACCCGAACACCGTCTCGGACACGTCCGACTCGCTCCCGGCGATGTGCCGGCAGTACGAGAACACCCGCACCCCGTTCGCGTACTCGTACTCGACCGCGAAGTGGTCCCAGATGTTGCCGAACTCCTTCGGGTCGGCGTTGGCGCCGCCCGGCCGGCTCGACCGGCCGCCGATGCCGGTCGCCCGCACCGGGTGGCCCTTCAGCACCCAGTTCGCCACGTCGAGGTTGTGGACGTGCTGCTCGACGATGTGGTCGCCGCACACCCACTGGAAGTGGTACCAGTTGCGGAGGTGGTAGGCGGCGTCGGTCTCGCCGGGGCGGCGGCCGTTGAACCAGATCGGCGGGTTGCCGCCCGAGTTCCACGCCACCCGGGCCGACACCACGTCGCCGATGGCGCCGTCGTGGATCCGCTTGACCGTCTCGATGTACCCCTTCTGGTGCCGCCGCTGGGTGCCGGCGACGATCGCCAGGTTCTTCCGCCGCGACTCCGGGATCAGCGAGTACACCTTGCGGGCGCCGGCCGCGTCCACGCACACCGGCTTCTCGCAGAAGATGTTCTTGCCGGCCCGGATGGCGGCCTCCAAGTGGAGCGGCCGGAACCCCGGCGGCGTCGCCAGGATCACCAGGTCCACGTCGGCGGCGAGGACGCGCTGGTAGGCGTCGAGGCCGTGGAACGTGGTCTCCGGGGTGGCCTTCACCTGGGCCGCGAACGCGGCGAAGTTGCGGGCCGTCTTGAACTCGCGGACGGCGCCTTCAGCCCGGTCCTGGAACACGTCGCCGACGGCGACGATCTCGAGCTTCGGATTGGTCCCGTTGATGGCCTGCTCGGCCTCCAGGATGTCGCGGACGGCCCCCTTGCCGCGGCCGCCGGCGCCGACGAGGCCGACCTTGATCGTGTCGTTGCCGGCGGCGTACACGCCGGCGGTGGAAAACGCCGCGACCCCGGCCGCGGCCGTCACGAAGTCCCGGCGGCTGCCGGACTGGGGAGAGGACATGCGATTCTCCTTCGGGTAGAGGTTCGGACCGGAGTCTTGGCGAACGGCCGGCATCAGCCGGCTGGTGGACACGACAACAACCTGGGACAACGACCAGCCGGCTGACGCCGGCCGTTCGCCCAACTACTCGCTCTTCTTGATGACCTTCGGGGCGAGGTCGCGCAGCTCCGGCGGGTCGTTCTCCGCGAGCACGACGCGGAACCCGACCACGTCCATCCGCGTCAGCCACCAGATGCTCTGCGGCTCCTGCGGGTCGTACTTCATCCAGCTCTTTTCAGACATCCGGCGGGCGGCGCTGCGGCAGCGGTCGGCCTTGTCCGCCCACGACCCGCCGCGGATCACGTGGCTCCACTTGTCCGCGGTCGGCACCACGACGGGGTTCAGGTTCAACGGAATCGTCGCGCGCCGCACGTAGGCCTGCGGGTCGTACTGGTCGAGGGTCCACTCCCAGACGTTGCCGTACAGGTCGTGCAGGCCGAACGGGTTGGCCTTCCGGGTGGCGACCTTGTGCGTGCAGCCCCTCGGCTTGTTCGGGAAGTTCTCCGGGTCCGGCGAGTTGTCCTTGAACCAGGCGTGGTCCGGCAGCCCGGCCGGGTCGTTGCCGAACCAGTACGCCGCGTCGCCCTTGCCGGCGCGGGCGGCGTACTCCCACTCGGCCTCGGTCGGCAGGCGGTAGTTCTTGCCCGTCTTCTTCCGCAGCCAGTGGCAGTACATCCACGCCGCGTGGTGCGTCAGGCACATCACCGGGTGCCCCTCGCGGCCGTGCTCGTACGTCTCGTCCACGAACGTGTTCGTCGGCCGGGTGATGGCGTCGGCCTTGAACTCCTTGGCGCGGTCGTCGTTGGCGACGAGGAAGGAGTTGTCGAACCAGAACAGGTCGAACTCGTCCCAGGTCACCTCGCACTTGCCCATCCAGAAGCCGCCGACCTTCGCCTTGTACCGCGGCCCCTCGTTCTTGTCGCGGCCCGGCTCGTCGTCCGGGCTCCCCACGGTGACCTCCCCGCCGGGGACGTACACCATGTCGAACTGGGCCTTCATGTCGAACTTCTGCTTCGAGTTCTCGTCGATCTTGAACGAGGTCAGCTTCTCGGTGAAGTTCTTCGCCGGCTGCTTGGTCGCGGGCTCGCCGGTGGCGGGGGCCAGGAAGGACGCCGCCAGTGCGACGACGGCGACGAACAGTGTGACGCGCGGGAGCATTCTGTTACAGTCTCCGATGGGGCGGCCGAAGTCAACTGGCTGGCCGACGGAACCGGGCGCGAATGGGGAGATTCGAATGATCGTCCGGGTCGGACTGATCGCCGTGCTGGTCTATGGTATTCCGGCGGTGCCCGCGCAACCAACCCGACCGGCGCTCGCCCGCCACGAGTTCGAGTCGAAGCACATGGGGACGACGTTCCGCGTCGTCCTCTACGCCGCCGACGCGAAGGCCGCGAAGGAGGCCGCCGTCGCCGGCTTCACCCGTGTGGCGGCGCTCGACCAGTGCATGAGCGACTACAAGCGCGACAGCGAGCTGATGAAGCTGTGCGCCGCGTTCCGCACCGGGGTCGGCCCGCCGGTGCCGGTCAGCGACGACCTGTTCAACGTGCTGTGGGCTGCCCACGAACTGTCCCGCGTCTCGGACGGGGCGTTCGACGTGACAATCGGCCCCGTGGTGCAGCTGTGGCGGCACGCCCGGCGGACGCAGGAGTTGCCGGACAAGGACGAACTCGCCGCGGCGATGCGGAAGGTCGGTTGGCGCAACGTGGAACTCGACCCGGCGAAGAAGACCGTCCGCCTCCTCGTGCCGGGGATGCTGCTCGATCTGGGCGGCATCGCCAAGGGGTACGCCGCCGACGAGGCGCTAAAGCTGCTCCGCAGCCGCGGCATCATGCGAGCGGCCGTCGGCGCGGCGGGGGACTTGGCGGTCGGTGACCCCCCGCCCGGGAAAGAGCACTGGGTCGTCGCGATCCAGTCGCTGGATGACCCCAACGCCACGGCCGGCTACGTGAAGCTGCGGAACGCTGCCGTTTCAACGGCCGGCGACACGTACCGCGTCGTCGAGATCGACGGCAAGCGCTATTCGCACATCA
>DASPHQ010000728.1:0-4046 GCA_035629595.1 Urbifossiella sp.
GCGCTCTGGAACACGATATTCTTGACGAGCTGACTCTCGATCGGCTCGGTGGCCTTCCGGATGACCTGGGTATACACCTTGGGGTTAGTCAACTCGTCGAGGACCACGTTCAGGGCGCTCCCACTGTGGATGTCGAAGGCGTCGGGGTTGTCGTGGAGACGTTTGTACGTGGCGTCGGCCGCCTCGTTGATCCTTCCCCGCCGCTTGTTCATGCGAATCAACTCGTTCTTGGCGTTCTGGCGGGTCGCCGCATACATGTAGTTGTTGACTTGCATCGCCGTCTGAGCGTTGACGGAGCGGGCCTGGGCCGTCTGCTCGTTGTAGGTACCCGCAGCAGCGGCGAGGTTGCCCATCCCGTAGGCGGCGCTTCCGGCGACCGTTGATCCTGTACCACCCCACCCCCCCCACCCATACCCGTACTGCGCGCGGGCCGAACTCCCCGAGACGACGAACACCACGGCAAGAAGCGTGACTCGCCAGGTGAGACGAAGCATCGTAAATCCTCTCGGTCAAGGTGATGGCGGCCGTTCGTCAGTCGACAAGATTGAGCGTCAGCCGCCGTGGTCGAGGTGCACCGAGTCGATCGGGCTGGCCGATCGTGTATCCAGCTCATCGGTCCCCCACCGACGGCCTGGCCACTCGCCCGGAACTCTGATCGCGCCCCCCGCCGGGCGACCGTGGGCGGATGTGAAGGCATGACGGCCACATGGCGCAATAGTCATGAGCGGTCGGGGGCGCTGCTGCTGTCGGAACTGACAGGCGACGCCGGATTCATTCTCAGGCCACCGATGGGGCATTGGGTCCGCCGGACGCCCCGATCTTGCCAACCCATCCCCTGGCCACGGGCGTTCGGCCCGAGTCCAGTACAAGTCCAGGAGGCCCGGGCGGGGTCCCCAACGGCGAGGTCAACGCTCATGTGGGAAATCCCAGTGGCTCATGGGGGCGAAAGGTGGTGACCGGGATACCCAGCACTGCTCGGATGAACTGCGGCGTCACCCGCTTGATGTTGCAACCCCACTCGAAGAGGGCCACGTACTGGTACAGGTACTTCTTGCTCACCCCACGGAACGTCCGCAGGAAGTTCTGCAGCCCCGCCCACAGGCCCTCCTGCGTGGTGAGTTAGGGCGGCGGGCAGGGGACCGACGACCGGCCGCCAGAGTCGGGGACCGGCTCGGGTGAGATCGGGCGCCCGCCGGCGTCCTGACTCGCCACCGTTCAGCGTGTGAACGAGAGTCCCGGGTCCTCGGGCCCGGCCCCCATCACGCGGAAGTTCCACCGGGCGTCGGCCTGCCACGTGACGCGGCCGACCAGCGCTCCGCCCTGATCCGACTGTGCGAGAGTGAGCAGGTCGTCGGCGAGCGACCACTTGCCCTTGAGCTCTTGCGGCTTGCCCTTGGAGTCGACTGACCAGGTGAACGTCCCGTCGTCCGCGACGTTCAGGCGGATGAGCGTGTCGTTGCTCGGGCGCGCGGTCCAGTTGCCGGGCAGGTTGCCGGGCTTGGTCGTTGACGCGTCCGCGGTCGGGGCAGGCGCAGCCGGCGGCGTGTCCGGCTCCGCGCCGGGCTTGGCGAACTGCCGGGCGAGCTGCGCGCAGAGCTTATCCTGGGGCGCCAGGGCCGCGACCTGCTTGAACTGGGCCCCGGCGGGTTCGATATGCCCCTGGGTCAGGTAGTGATAACCCAGGACAAAGCGCCCGGCCGTCGACGACGGGTTGGCCTTGTTGAAGGCCTCCAGTGCTCGTACCTGGGCGGTGTAGGCCTCGATGCTCGGGTAGAGCCCGGCCATGGTCGTCCAGTCCCATCCGGGGCCGACGGAGAGGACCGCGTAGAGCGGGCCCGCGGCGAGGTCGTACTTGCCGACCGCGAAGAGCACCAGCGCCCGGAACTCGTGGAGCGTGGCGTCGTTCGGGAGCGACTTCAGCGCCTCGTCGACCCCGCGCAGAGCGCCGGCGTAGTCCCCATTGCGGAACGCCTCCCGTGCGGATTCAAACTTCGCCAGGGCGGGGTCGGCGACCTCCGCGGGGGGCGGGGCCGCCTGCGCGTCGATCGGCTGGCTGTAATCATACGCCAGGGCGGGAACGCTGACCGTCTGGGGCTCGCCGCCGTAGGCGGTCTGTTCGATCACGATCGGTTGGGCGGCGACCGGCTCGGCGTAGTAGGGGTTCCCGTAGCTGGAGTAGCCCCAGTCGTAGAACGAGGACCCGAGCGCCCAGGCCGACACGCCGACGGCGGCCCCGGCCGCGAATCGGCCCCAGCCCCAGTTGTTGTTGTTGTGATAGCCGTGCCAGTACCCGTTGGCCCATCCCTGGTGGTAGCCCCAGGACGCGCCACGCCAGTTGTTGTAGCCCGGCGCGCCGACCCCGTAGCCCGGGTCGACGCGGTTCCCTGCCAGGTTGTTCTGGCGAATCCCCCCGACGTTGACGTTGCCCTGGTTGATCGTGTTGCCGCTCCCGATGTTCGTGCGGTTGCCGGCTCCGGCGAGTCCGGCGGCTCCGGCGAGTCCGGCGGCTCCGGCGACTCCGCCGATACCGCCGGCGCCACCGACCCCGCCGGGCCGATTATCGATGCCGGGCCGGTTGCCGATTCCACCAACTCCGCCGACTCCACCGGGGCGGTTATCGATGCCGCCGGCGCCACCGACCCCGCCGGGGCGGTTGCCGATGCCGCCGACCCCGCCGGGGCGGTTGTCGATGCCCGGACGGTTGCCGATGCCGCCGGCGCCACCGACCCCGCCGGGCCGACTATCGATACCCGGGCGGTTGCCGATGCCGCCGGGGCCGCGGCCCGGGCCTGATCCGGAACCACCCGGGCGATTGCCGCCGGCTTGTGGACGGCTGGGCAGGGTTGACGGACGGCCGCCGGCGAGTTGCGAGCCTCCAGGACGGCCGCCGCCGCCGAATTGCGAACCTCCAGGACGGCCGCCGCCGGAGAGGCCACCGCCGGTCGACGGCCGGGGCGTCGGCCTCGGGGCGCTCACGCCGGGACTGCGGCTGAAGCCCCCCCCGCCGCCGTGACCGCCTCCCCGCGGCATCCCACCGCCGCCACGCGCCATCCCGCCTCCGCCTCCGCCGCCGCGCGGCATCCCGCCTCCGCCTCCCCCTCCGCGGGCGCCACCACCTCCGCCGCCGCGGCCACCGCCGCCGCCGCCGCGCCCTCCGCGCGCGAAAACCACCGGGAGACTGGATGCGAGCAAGAGCGTGATGATGATCAGGAGTCCTCGACCGGATCGGTGTGCCATGGGCCACCTCCTGTAAGATCGTGCGGGTGCCTCGGGTGCTCGGTGACGGCCGACGGTGTTGCTCACTTGCCGGGGTCCGGCGCCGGGCGGACCAGTGTGAAGCGGTCCGTGTCGGGGATCGCCTCACCGCCGAGCGTCCGGTCGGACGTCTCCCAGAGCAGCCGGTCCTTGCCGAGGACCGTGATCGCGTTCGTGACCGAGACGGCCTGCCCGTCCGACCGCACGCCGGTCACCTTGATGACCCAGCGGTCGTCGTCGCGTGACATCAGCCCCTCGGCGAACCCTCCCCGGTCGTCGAAGACCCACGTGCGGAACTGCTCGCGCTGGGCGTCCCAGCCGATGCGCTGGGTGCCGGTCAGGGCGATCCGTCCCTCGACCTTGACGTCGAAGTCGCGGAGCAGGAAGTTGCCGTCCTTCGACCACGTGCAGGTAGTCCGAACGACCGCGTCATCGCTCTCGTTGACCCACTCGCCGAGCATCCAATCGAGGTCCAGGAGCCGGTCGTGCGGGTCGTCGTCGGGCGGCTCGTCGCGGATCCGCGCGTGGAGCCAGCGGCCGCCCTGGCGGGCGTAGATCACGCTGTACCGGTTGATGACCGGCGGCGTGTCGGCCACAGTTGAGAGCGACGCCGTGCCCTCCTCGATCGCGACGTCGGCCCCGAGGAAACGCAGGGAGTCGAACTCGACGCTGAGCTCGTCGCGCTTGTCCTCCTCGAAGATGCCCGCGTACCGATCGACGATCGCGTCGCGCCCCCGGGTGATGGCGCCGTCCGCGTCCTCGATCTCGGCGTCGGTGGTGAACAGGTCGCC
>DASPHQ010000729.1:0-11277 GCA_035629595.1 Urbifossiella sp.
CGAGCGGGTGCGGCGGATGGCGGCGGTGTCGCTCGGCCGGCTGCGGGCGGGGGTGCCGGCGCTGCGGCAGTTCTACACCGAGAAGGGGCCGAGCCTCAGCCCGGTGAACAACGCCTGCGGCTGGGCGCTGGAGCGGGTCACCGGCGAGCGCTACCCCGCCCCCGGCACGCTGACGCTCACCGCCCGCGACTGGTTCCTGACGCCGCTCGACTGACGGAGGACGAACGTGCGGCGCGGCCCGACGATCACCGCGGCGGTTCTCGCCGGCGCCGCCCTCGCCGCCGCGGCGTGGTGGTTCTGGCCGCCCCCCGTCGAACCCGTCGCGCCGCCGCCGCCCGCGCCCGTCGCCGCCGCCACCTCCGCCGACTGCGCCGACTGCCACCGCCGCGAGTACGACAGCTGGTTCCGCACGTACCACCGCACCATGACCCGCGACGCCGCCCCCGACACGGTCAAGGGCGACTTCGCCGACGCCGCCTACGAGTACGCCGGCGTCCGCACCCGCGCCACCCGCAAGGGCGACGAGTTCTTCCTCGAAACGGCCGACCCCGGCGGGGCGCCGCGGACCACGACGTTCCGCGTGGACCGCGTGGTGGGGTCGCACTGGATTCAGGAGTACCTGCACCGGGCGCCGACCGGGCAGTACGTGCGGCTGCCGGTGCTGTTCCACCTCGGCGAGCGGCGCTGGGTCCACAGCCACGGCGGCTTCCTCGCCCCCGAGTCGCCCGACTTCTGGGCGCACAGCCGCGGCGCCGTGTGGAACAGCAGCTGCCTCTACTGCCACAACACCGGCCCGCGCAAGAACCCCCTCCACGACGCCCTCGGCCGCCCTGCCGGGTTCCGCACCGAAGTCGCGGAGTTGGGGATTTCCTGCGAGGCGTGCCACGGCCCCGGCGACGCCCACCTGCGGAAGCAGCGCGGCGACGCGATCCACCCGATCGACGACGTGGTTCACCCCGGTCGGCTGCCGGTGGTGCGGCGCGACGAGGTGTGCGGCCGGTGTCACGGGGCGCTGGTGCCGCGGGCGGAGGTGTGGGACCGCGTGACGCACCGCGACCCGTTCGTGCCGGGCCGGCCGCTAGAAATGTTCAACCACGTCTTCCGCTCCGAGGGCGAGCAGGCGGCGCTCGCGGCGGGGAAGCCGAAGGCGAAGGAGCGGCCGACGCCCGGCCCGACCGACGGCCGCTTCTGGGGCGACGGCACGCCGCTCACCACGGCGCTGGAGTTCAACGGCCTGCAACTCTCGGCGTGTTACGAGAACGGCGGCGGGAAGCTGAGCTGCCTGACGTGCCACGTCATGCACGGCGACGACCCGAACATGATGCTCCGCCCCGCGGCCCGCGGCAACGACACCTGCCTGTCGTGCCACCCGAGCTACCGCGAGAACCTGTCGGCGCACACCCGCCACCCGGCCGACGGGGCGGGGAGCCTGTGCTACTCGTGCCACATGCCGCACCAGGTCTATTCGCTGATGACGACGCACCGGTCGCACCGGATTCAGACGCCGGAGCTGGCGGACAGCGTCGGCACCGGCAAGCCGCACGCCTGCAACCTGTGCCACCTCGACAAGTCGCTCGGGTGGACGAAAGCGGAGCTGGCGAAGTGGCCCGGCGCGGCCGGGAAGCGCGCCGCCGGCGTGAAGCTCGACGCGGACGACGAACGACATTCGGCGGCGGTGCTGGCGCTGCTGCGGGGGGACGCGCGGGCGCGGGCGGTCGTGGCGGGCGCGTTCGCCGACCCGGCGGCCCGCCGCGCCGGCGGCGACGACTGGCACGGCGCCGTGCTGACGCGGTTGCTGGAGGAGGAACGCTACCCGGTGGTGCGCTACCTGATGGGGCGGGCGCTGAAGGAGCCGTTCGACGCGCTGGCGTCGCCCGCGGCGCGGCGGGCGCGGCTGGCGGAACTGCGGGAGCGCTACGGGGTGCCGGTGCGCCCGGGGATACCGGGGGCGGCCGAGTGGGCGCGGCTCCGCGCCGGGCGGAACGACCCGGACGTGACGGTGAACGAATAATAGCTGCGCGGCAGTGTATCAGTTTGGTGGGGCCGGCGTCCCGCCGACCATCGCTTCAGGCAGCCGAGACAGCCGCCCCACCACTCTGAGACACGACACTAACGCGGGAGTAAATGGCCTACTTCAGCGCGTCAATCACCTGCTTAACCTTCGCCACCGACGGCGGGTCGTTGTCGACGGGGAAGCCGACGAACCACACCGCCCAGTCGGGGGCGACCTGAAACCGACGGTCCCACACGTTGAGCTTCCCCAGGTCCGGGGACGTATCGGCCATCTCCCGCCGGAGGCCGAAAACGCACTTCAGCCGGTCGCTTTCGCCCTCGAACATCCCCGTTTCCTGGCCGTGGAAGTTGAGCTTCAGCATGCACAGTGGCCCTTCTAGCCAGCTCACCGACCCGAGGTGGACCGTCGTCGTGAACCGCCCCGGGAAGCGTTTCCCGATCAGCGCGTTAACCGCACGGGCGAGGGCGATGAACGACGGGCTGTTGCCGTGGCGGACGGTCCGGGGCGACATCGCTGGCAGATGCGCGTGGAACGGACTCTTCTTGGCCGCCTTCGGCTCCTCCAGCGCGGCTAGCAGGTCGTCGAGGGACGGCTCGTCGCCACCGACCTCGTCCGTCGCCGGGGTTAGCAGGAGGACGCGGCGGAGGGTGGTGTTGGGGGTCTCGTACGGTTCGGCGTTCGCTTTCAGGTACTCGTACACCTCGTCGTCGATGCGGATGGAGTGGGCCATAGGACGGGTCTCGCGTGGCCGGGCGGGCGCTCCGCACGGCACACTAGGATGATATCCCATTGCTCCATTATTGCAAGTACAGATTTGGAATTCTGTCGCATTCATCGCCCTGCTGGCAGATCGCCGCCGCGGCGGGTGCTACTCCTTCCACCGCACGAACGCTTCCATCGCGTAGTACTCGGGGAGCCCCAGGGCGTCGTAGGTCTTGGCGGTGGCGATGTTGCGGTCCTCGGCGCGCTGCCAGAACTCGCGGCGGTCGGCCCCGCCGGGGAACATCGCCCGGTCCTTCTGGCTCTGGTGGCGGAAGATCGCCTGCTTCTTCCGCTCCAGCACGTCCGGGCTCAGCGGCACCGCCATCTCGATCTCGTGCGGCTCCCACTCCTCCCACGCCCCGCGGTACAGCCACACGTCGCTCGTCAGCCCCTTCGGCCGGGCCAGCCGCACCGCCGCGAAGATCGCCTCGGCGCACAGCCGGTGCGTCCCGTGCGGGTCCGACATCTCCCCCGCCACGTACACCTGCGCCGGCCGCAGCCGTAGCATCAGCGCCGCCAAGTCGGCCACGTCGTCGGCGTGCACCGGGTCCTTCGTCACCCGCCCCGTCTGGTAGAACCGTAGGTTCATGAACTCCAGCTGCTCCGGCGGGATGCCGCACGCCAGCGCCGCGGCGCGGGCCTCCGTCGCGCGGATCAGCCCCTTCACCTTCAGCAGTTCCGGCGCGTCCGGCTGGCCCGGCTTCTTCGTCGCCAGGAACGCATCCACCCGCTGCTTCACGGTGCCGCCGCTCGACTGCTCGCCGACCGTGCCGAACTCCGCCAGGAATTCCTCGACGAAGTCGATGAACCGCCGGGCGTCGTGGTCGAACACGGCGATGTTGCCGCTGGTCATGTACGCGACGTGGACCGTGTGCCCCTGCTCGACCAGACGGATGATCGTGCCGCCCATCGAGATGACGTCGTCGTCCGGGTGCGGCGAGAACACCAGGATCGTCTTTCGTCCTTCGTCATTCGTCCCTCGTCCTTCGGCGGTCACCTCACCGGGTTTTCCCGAATGCCGAAGGACGGATGACGAAGGACGACCCGCAGGGTAAGGCGTGATCGTCGCCATGCGGTCATGGAACACGGCCTCGCCGATCCGCGTCGCCGGCCCCTGCTCGCGCAGCAGCTCGTACAGGTGGTGGTCGCGGAAGTCGTCGTCGCCGAGCATCTGCAAGCCCTTGCCGACCGACAGCGACAGGTGAACGACGGCCCGCCGCACCAGCTCCGGCGTCCACTCGGCCGGCCCGACCTCCCACGACCGCTTGATGGCCGTCAGCTCGGCCGCGGCCGCCTCGTCAAGCACGACCGTCGCGTCCGGGTGCTCCTGCAGGAAGCTCGCCGAGATGGCTTCCGTCGGCGGCTGCTCCAGCGCCTTGAACACGACCGGCGCCTTGTGCTCGCCGTAGGCCATCAGGAAGATGCGGCGGGCGTCGAGGATGCTGGCGACGCCCATCGTGATGGCCTGCGCCGGCACGTTCTCCTCGCCGAAGAACCCGGGCGCGGCGTCGCGGCGGGTGATGCCGTCGAGCGTGACCGTGCGCGTCCGGCTGTTCCGCGGGGAGCCGGGCTCGTTGAAGCCGATGTGCCCGGTGCGGCCGATGCCGAGGATCTGGATGTCGATGCCGCCGGCGGCGCGGATCTTCTTCTCGTACTCGGAGCAGAACCGATCCACGTCGTCCGGGCCGACGGTGCCGTCGGGGACGTGGATGTTCTCCCACGGGATGTTGACGTGGTTGAAGAACGTCTCGTGCATCCAGCGGAAGTACGAGTGCGCGTCCTCCCGCGGCATCGGCAGGTACTCGTCGAGGTTGAACGTGACGACGCGGGAGAGGTCGAGCCCCTCGTCCGTGTGGAGGCGGATGAGCTCGCGGTACAGGCCGACGGGGGTGGAGCCGGTGGCGAGGCCCAGCACCGTGGGCTTGCCGGCGGCGTTGCGGGCGCGGACGAGCTTGTCGATCTCGCGGGCGACGTACTTCGACCCGGCGGCGGCGTTGGGGAACCGCAGGGCGGGGACGCGGGTGTGCGGGAGCGGGTGTGGGGTGGCCATGCGGGTGTTGTAGCGGCGCGCGGGGGCGCGGCGAGCGCCCGGCTTCGGCTCGGGGCTGGTAGCCGCGGGCTTCAGCCCGCGCCCACCTGCGGCGGAGTTCCGGGGAGCAACGCCCTTGTGACACTGCCGACGTCGCGCGGGCTGAAGCCCGCGGCTACCGGACCAGAACAGAACCGTTGTGCCGGTCGCGCCGCCGCTCCCCCATCCCGCGCCCCTTCGCGCCGCGGGAATCGCTCCAGCCCGACGCTCGCACGGCCGATACCGGGAAGGTGTCGCGGTGCGTTCCGGCCCGCCTCACCCTCCGGCGGGGATCCGTGTGCCGCGCGAACTCAACGTCCTGGACCTGTTCAAGGGCGACGAGAAGTTCCTGTTCGTCTATGACGACGACAGCCGGGACGCCCTCGTGGACGACATCCGCCACCAGGCCGCCGACCCCGCCGTCGGGATCAGCTGGTTCGACGCCGCGGTCCTGACCGAGCGCGTCCGCAACCCCGCGGTCGCGGAGCTGTAGCACACGCAACGCCCGGGGCGGACACCTTGACCCTCGAAGTCGCGCTCGCCGAGTTCCTCACCCACCTCGCCCTCGAACGCAACGCCTCCGACAAGACGGTCAAGTCGTACCGCGAAGACCTCACCCAGGCCCTCGGCTTCGCCCGCGAGCGGCTGGCGAAAGGCTCCGTCGCCCCCGCCGAGTGGACGACGCGGCTGTTGCGCGCGTTCGTGGCGTGGCTGCACGACCAGAACTACGCCAAGTCCACGATCGCCCGCCGACTCGCGGCGGTCCGGTCGTTCGGGAAGTTCCTGTGCCGACAGGGGGTGTTGCAGCAGAACCCCGGCCTCGGGCTGCGGGGGCCGCGGCTCGAAAAGAAATTGCCGCACTTCCTGACGGTGGCGGACGTGCAGAAATTGCTCGCGGCGCCCGATCCGAGCACGTGGGCGGGTTCCCGGGATCGTGCCCTTCTTGAGACGCTGTACTCGGCCGGCCTCCGCGTCAGCGAACTGGTTGGCCTCGACCTCGCCGATGCCGACCTGAATGATGGCGTGGTCGTTGTCCGAGGTAAAGGCAAGAAGGAACGGCTCGCCCTTCTGGGGCCGGCCGCGGTGTCGGCGGTGAACGCCTGGCTCCCGGAGCGGGCGGCGTTGTTGCAGCGGGCCGGGGCGGACTCCCCGGCGGTCTTCCTCAACAAGGACGGGGGGCGGCTGACGGCGCGGAGCGTCGGGCGGCTGCTCACCGGGTACCTGCGGCTGGCCGGGCTCGACCCCCGGACGAGCCCGCACACCCTCCGGCACAGTTTCGCCACCCACCTGCTCGACGCGGGGGCGGACATCCGGGGGGTGCAGGAGCTGCTCGGTCACAAGAGCCTGAACACCACGCAGGTGTACACGCACGTGACCACGCAGCGGCTCCAGGACAGCTACCGGAAGGCGCACCCGCGGTCGTAACGCCTCACGTCAGGCACCAGGGATTCCGCCATGCGCCTCCGTCCCGTCGCGGCCCCGGCCGCCCTGCTGCTCCTCGTCGCCCTCCCCCCGCAGGCCGCGGTCGCACAGCCGGTCGCCGGCGTGGCGTGGCGCTCCGACTACAACGCCGCCCGCAAGGAGGCCGCCGACCGCGGCCTGCCGCTCCTCATCGTCGTCGGCTCCGACGACTGCTTCTACTGCCGCAAGCTCGACGCCACCACCTTCAAGAGCCCCGTCGTCGCCCAGCTGACGGCCAGCGGGTTCGTTCCGCTCAAGGTGAACGCCAGCCAGGACGCGACCTTGTCCAAGGCGCTGCGGGTGAACGTCTACCCGACGACGGTGCTGGCCGGCGCCGACGGCAAAATCCACGCCTTCATCGAGGGCTACCTCGAACCCGACCGCTACGTCGAGCACATGCGCCGCGCCGTGACGCTGTCCACGACCGCCGACTGGATGGCGCGCGACTTCAATGAGGCGGGCAAGGCCGCGAGCGCCGGCGACTACCCGCGGGCCGTGTCGCTTCTGCGCGGCGTGGTGAAGGACGCCGCCGAGCGGCCGGTGGGCGTGAAGGCCCGCGAGGTGCTGGCGGGGATCGAGCAGCAGGCGGCGGGCCGGCTGGCGAAGGCCCGCGCCCTGGAGACGCGCGGCGCCACGCCCGAGGCGATGGACGAGCTGGCCGGCCTGATGCGGACGTTCTCCGGCACCCAGGCCGCGTCCGACGCCGCCGGGATGCTGGCGGGGTTGGCCGACCGCCCCGAGACGCGCGACAACCAGCGGGCGCGCCTGAGCCGCGACCTGCTGGCGACGGCGCGCGACGACTTCCGCGCCGCCCGCTACCACGACTGCCTGCAGCGCTGCGACCAGCTGACGACGGCGTTCGCCGACCGGCCCGAGGCGCGCGACGCGGCGGCTTTGGCGACGGACGTGCGCGACAACCCGGAGCGGCTGGCGGCGGCGTGCGAGCAGATGAACGAGAAGACGGCGGCGCTGTACCTGACGCTGGCCGAGAGCTGGCAGCGCCGCGGCAACGCCCGCGAGGCGGCGGCGTGCCTGGACCGCGTGACGAAGCTGGTGCCAGGCACGCGCCAGGCCGAGCAGGCGCAGACGCGGCTGGCCGCGATCCAGGGCCGCGACCCGGCGAGCGCCGCGAGCTTCCAGCGGCCGTGATCTTCGCCGCTCGCGGCTTCGCGCTGCCCAGCGCGAAGCCGCAAGCGGCGGAACTACAATGTCCCCATGTCCCCCCTCGACGGCATCACCGCCGCGATTCTCGCCGGCGGCCTCGGCACCCGACTCCGCTCCGTCGTCGCCGACCGGCCGAAGGTGCTCGCCCCCGTCGCCGGCCGGCCGTACCTGGCGCACCTCCTCGACCCGCTGGCCGCGGCGGGTGTCCGCGAAACGGTCCTCCTCACCGGCTACGGCGCCGACCAGGTGCGCGCCGCGTTCGGCGACGCGCACCGCGGCATGACCCTCCGCTACTCCGAGGAGCCCGAGCCGCTCGGCACCGGCGGCGCCGTGCGGCACGCGGCCGAGCTGCTGACCGGTCGTGCCGTCCTGCTGCTGAACGGCGATTCGTTTTGCGCCCTCGATCTGTCGGCGTTCGCGGCCGCGGTGCCCGCCGGGCGGATCGGCCTGGCGCTGGCGCGCGTCCCCGATGTTTCGCGCTACGGCGCCGTGACGCTGGACGAATCCCACCGCGTGACGGCGTTCGTGGAGAAGGGCGGCGCCACGGGCGAAGGGTGGATCAACGCCGGCATCTACCTCATCCCGCGCGAGCGCCTGTCGGACATTCCCGCGGATCGGCCGGTGTCGCTGGAGCGCGAGGTGTTGCCGCGCTGGGTGGCGACGCCGGGCGTGGTCGGCGTGCCGGGCGGGCGGTTCATCGACATCGGCACGCCGGAGTCGTTCGCGGCGGCGGAGGCGTTCTTCGCCGCTTGCGGCGTAGCCGGGTAGACGCGGCTACGCCGCAAGCGGCGGAAACCCCTACAGCTCATGCACCCACCCCGCCGGCGCCAGCGGCCGGCGCGTCCCCCCTTCCTCCAGCCACAGCCCCGCGTCCACACACTCGCCGACCTTCACCAGCCCCGCCACCGGCGGTTCGCGCAGCAGCCGTTCCCCGTCGGCGGCGCTCACGGTGAATAGCAGCTCGAAGTCCTCGCCGTCGCCCAGCGCGTGCGCCAGCGGCGGCTTCCCCGTCGTCCGCGCCAGCTCGACCGCGTCCGCGTGAACCGGCACCGCCGCGGCGTCGAGCACGGCCCCGCAGCGGCTCTCCTCCAGGATGTGGTTCAGGTCGGCGGCCAGCCCGTCGCTGATGTCGATCATCGCGTGCAGGTCGGCCGCCTCGTGCAGCCGCAGCGCCTCGCGGACCCGCGGCGTCGGCGTCAGGTGCCGGCCGCGGATGCTGCCGCCGACCGGGCCGGTCACGAACACCCAGTCGCCCGGCCGCGCCCCGGACCGCAACACCGGCCCGCGCGGCGTCGCCTCCCCGAACAGCGTCACCGCTACGACCAGCGCCCCGTCCCAACTGTTCGTGTCGCCGCCGACCACCGCCACGCCGAATTCGTCCGCCACCTCGCGGATTCCGACGTACAGTTCCTCGCCGACCGCCCGGCCGCCGCGCGGCAGCGCCACCGCGACGACCGCCGCGGTCGGCACCCCGGCCATCGCGGCGACGTCGGACAGGTTCACCGCCATCGCCTTCCGCCCCGCCGCCCGCGGGCCGACTTCGGACAGGATGAAGTCGGTGCCGTCGGTGAGCAGGTCGGTGGTGACGAGCAGCGGCCGCCCGGACGGCGCCAGCACGGCGCAGTCGTCGCCCGGCCCGACCGGCACCCGCGGGTCGGCCGGCGTCCGCGAGCGGAGCCAGGCGATGTAGTCGAATTCGGGCATTTGTAATTGGCAGTTTGTAATTGGGATTTTGGGATCGATCGGTTCACGCGAGCGATCTAACCCAAATTACAACTTCCCACTGACAAATTACGACCGCCGCCAGTAACGATCGCGCCCATCATTTCAGCTATAACCATAATTCCGTTCAGGCAGGATTTTCCTTCCCGCCCCCCGGATTTTCTCGCGCCGCACGAAAATCTGTTCTAGACTGCGGTACGCCCGCCGTTCCGCATCCGCGCCGGCCCGAAAGGTTTGCGAGATGTCCACTCCCTCCGCAGCCGCCCCGACCGACGACGCCGCCAAGCCGTCGCCGCTGGTCCACCGCGTCTTCGGCGAACCCCGCTTCCACGCCGACGGCGACGTGGCCGCGGTGGCGTTCGCGGCCGACGGCTCCGTCCGCTCCGTCGACGACGACGGCGTCCTCCGCCACTGGGCCGCGGACGGCCGGCAGCTCGCCCGCTTCTACCTGAGCGACCTCGAAACCCTGTGGGCGTTCTCGCCGAACGCCGCCCTCCTGGCCAGCGGCAACGACGACCTCATCCTCTGGGACGCCGCCGCCGGCCAGCTCGTCCGCCGCCTCGCCCAGGACTCGTGGGTCACCGCCGTCGCCTTCAGCCCCGACGGCCGCACCGTCGCCAGCGGCCACGACGACGGCACCGTCCGCCTCTGGGACGTGGCCAGCCAGAAGTCGCTCGGCAAGTTCCTGGCGCACCCGAAGGCGGTCAGCGCCGTGGCGTTCTCGCCGACCGGCGACCACATCGCCACGGCCGGGGAGGACCGCCTGGTCCGCGTCTGGGACAACTATTCGCACAAGCTCGTCGGCGACCTCCGCAGCCACACCGACCGCATCCCGGCGCTGGCGTGGAGCCCCGACGGGCAGCTGCTCACCTCCGCCGGGTGGGACACGTCCGCCCGCGTCTGGCGGGTCGGCACCCCCGACCCGGTCATGCTGTTGAACAGCCACGCCGACCAGGTGACCACGCTGGCGTGGAGCCCGGACGGCAAGCTCCTCGCCTGCGCCGACTCCGACTTCGACATCACCCTCTGGGCGGACGTCGCGGCGGGCACTGCGGCGCACCTCCTCCGCGGCCACGCCGACGACGTGCGCTGCCTGGCGTTCAGCCCCGACGGCACCCGGCTGGCCAGCGCCGGCCTCGACCGCGTCGTCCACGTCTGGGACACGCAGACCGGCAAGCTCGTGGCGGGGCCGAACCCGACCGGCCGGCACGCGGTCGCGGTCGTGCCCGGCCCGACGCCGAAGCTGGCAAGCTCGGCCGGGCCGGCGGTGCGCGTGTGGGACACGACCACCGGCGCCGAGGTGCCGCCGAGCGGGGCTTGCGCCGCGGCCGGCGTCGCCGCCAGCCCGGACGGCAAGTGGATCGCGGTCGCCGGCACCGACCACCTCACCCGCCTGTGTGACGCCGCCACCGGCGCGACGGTCCGCACGCTGGAGGCGACGAAGCCGCCGGTCGGGGCGGTGGCGTTCTCGCCGGACTCGTCGCGGCTGGCGCACACCAGCCCGGCCGACGGCCTCGTGTGGGTGTGGAAGACGGTCGACGCCGGCGACGCCGAGCTCATCCTGATCGAGGCGGCCGACGGGTGCACGCTGGAAGGCCTGGCCTTCCACCCGGACGGCAACCGTCTCGCGTGCGGCGGCATCGACTACCTCTCGACCGGCGAGCGCGACGGGGCCGTGTGCCTGTGGGATCTCACCACGAAGGAGCGGGCGTTCACGCTGGACGTGGGCGTCCGCGCCGTCGCCTTCGACCCGGCGGGGAAGTACCTGGCCGCGGCGGGGGTGACGGACACGGTGTACGTGTGGGACGTGGACACGCAGGAGACGGTGTTCGAGCTGGCCGGCCACCAGGAGACGATCCACGCGGTCGTGTTCGACCCGACCGGCAGCTACCTCGTCAGCGGCGGCGACGACACGACAGTCCGCGTGTGGGACGTGCTGAGCGGCCGGCTGCTGGTGTCGCGGGAGTTCGACTCGCCGGTGCAGGCGCTGGCGTTCAGCCCGGACGGGGCGCACCTGTTCCTCGGCAACGGCAACACGACGTGCTACCAGGTCGAGTTCAAGAAGCTGCTGGAAGACTAAACAGCC
>DASPHQ010000730.1:0-5705 GCA_035629595.1 Urbifossiella sp.
GCGAACTTGCACCCCATCGGCCACGCCGCCGGGCCGGGCCAGTCGAGCACGACGAAGGTGGCGCCGATCCGCCGGGCGTACCGCTCCATCAGCGGGCCGGACACCTTCAACAGCCGGCGCCCCTTCTCGCCGGCGGCGACCGTGACGAGCGCCAGGCGCCCGCCCGCGCCGGTGAACGGCGGCGGCTCGGGGACGAGGACGGGCGACGCCCACGGGTCGGACTTCACGGCGGGCGGTGGCGGCGGGGGTAGGGGTGGTGGGGTCGGCGGCGGGTCGGCCTCGGACCGCCGGATGGCCTCGTCGAGGAGCCGCGGGGCCGGGTCGATCGGGTTGAGGATCAGCAGCTGCAGCGCCGCCGCCTTCGCCGCCTTCAACTTCGCCCCCCACCCGACCTTGCGGGCCTCGTCGCGGAGGTGGGCCTCGATCGCGGCCCGGTTCGCCCGGCATCCGCTCGGCCCCCAGCCGTCCATCCGGGCGCGCCAGCTCGCGCACGAGCACGACGCGGACTCACCCAGGCCGAGGGCGTCGAGCAGGAGCTTGAGGTGAGTACCGACGCCGCGGCGCGGCGTCGGTCTCGCCACGCCGGCGGCACGGCCCGGCTGCGGCGTGTCGGTCAACGACTCCGCGAACGCCGGGTTGCTGGCGATCAGCAGGCACTTGCCGCAGGTCGGGGCGCCGCACCGGGCGCCGCGGGTACAAGGCGGTCGGCTCATGGGGCGATTACCACGATGAGGTCAACGGCGGTCCCGAAATCGTCCTTCGAGAACACCAACCCGAACGGGGAGCAGGACTGGCTGATCGCCGTTCCCGACGTGAGCGGGGAACCCTGGTAGTAGCCGACCATGGTCCAAACCCCGTCGGCACACGACAGGCGGAATTCGTGGTCGGTAACGACTTCGCCGGACTGCCAGCTCGGGCCGCCGGTCATCGGCCAGTCACCGGCCAACCCGCCTTCCGAAATCTGGAGCAGTACGTCGGGGTGCCCTTCGAGTTCTTCACCCTCCCCGTCGCAACAGCCTCCTTCGTCGCTTCCGCACGGCCCCGGGGCGATCCGCAGTTCGTGGTAACTGTCGCCGACCGCCACCCACCGGAACACGATCTCGAACGGGTCGTCGGTCGGGTCGGGGTCGTTGGCGGCGGTGGCAATAACGGTGAGTTGGCAGTCGCCGAGTTCGCCGTATTCGTGAATCCGCGCTAGCACCCACGCGCCCGCGCCGTCGTCGGCATCGGGGTCGTAGTAGACCACCACCGTAATCAGCGGGTCGCTGTACAACCCGACCGCTTGAAGCGCGGCGTTGACCGAAGAATAGTTGATGTCGTAGAAGTTCCACCCGCAGCGCACGAGGGTGTCGTCATAGTCGTGCGCGTCCCCGGTGTTGCAGGCGAACATCGACCCGACGAACCCGCCCCCGCCGCCGCCCCACTCTCCGGGACCGAAGTTGCCCAGCAGCGCGCCGCCGGCCGCCTCCCCCGTGTACCCGCTGGTCCCCGTGATGCACCAGGAGCCGCTGTAGTCGGGCAGCGCGTCGCACCCGGTGTACTTCGTGTGCGGCTTGCAGCAGACGCGGACCCTGAACGTGTTGTCCGCGCACCGCTCGCTGACGCACGGCCCGACGGCGGCGACGGTCGGCAGGGCCGGCGTGTCGCTCCCCCCGCTGCCGCCCTCGCTGCCCGGGTCGAAGTCGGCGTACTCGACGGCCGCGACCGCCGCGCAGCAGTCGGCGGACGCCGCCACGATCGGCCCGGACCAGCTCACGAACGCGCCGGTTTCGTCGTAGGCGAGTTGCCCCTGCAGCTGTCGCTCGCCGCCGCCCTGGTCCACCCACTGGACGTTCCCGGTGAACCCCGGCGTCGTGACGTTCCACTGGCACCCGGAGTCGTGCTCGAACGTGTGCTCGCCGTTCAGCACCGCGTACCCGCCGGTGCCGCCGGCGAGCGTGGTCCGGTAGCGGCGGGGGGCGCCGCCGGGGCACTGGTCGCAGTCGGTGACGGGACCGGAGTCGCACCACAGCAGCGGCCGGGCCGCGAACTCCGGGCACCCGTTCTTGCACCCGACGAACGTCATCGGCTGAATGACGGTGGTGGCGCCCGACCCCTCGCCCGTCGTGCCGGTCAGCAAGAGGACCGGGTCGCCGTCGTCCTCGGCGAACCGGAACTTGAACGACGTGTCGCCGAGCTTCGTGGGGAACGTGCCGACCGACAGCCACTCGTCCACGTCCGGGTCGGGTCGCCAGCCGGGGATGTTGGTGGCGGCGATCTCGGCGCACCAGCCGGACCCTTCGAGCACCTTGAACGTGACCCGGGACGTGGGGAGCAGCCCGGCCAGCGTGCCGCGGCAGTCGGCGACCGCCCCCGCGGCCTGGTCCGCGCCGACCGGCGGCACCCACGGCCGCCACGCCTCCAGCCTGCCGTCCGGCCCGCTCTCCAGGACCGTCGTCATCGGCCCGCCGTGGTCGTCGAAGGCGACCTGCTCGGCCGTCTCGCCCGGGGCCATGCCGGGCCGGAAGTCGCGGTAGACGAGCGTCACCCGCGGTTCGAACCAGATCCGCTTCCGCCGCCAGTCCGCCGCCCGCTCCGTCGCTCGGGCCGTCAGCGCGGCCGCGTTCGTGGGCGTGCCCTCGCCGACCGCCGTGAGGTCGTCGAACAGCTGGACGCAGGTGCCGGCCGCCACGCCCACGACCGCGGCCAGCGTCACGTCCTCGGCGAAGTACGGCGAGCCGCCGTCGGTCGGCACCGGCCGCCGCGGGAACAGCACCCGGACGGTCTCCGGGAGGCGGCCGCGGTTGGGCTCGACGTGGTAGGCGTCCCACGACCGCAGCCCGTCGGCGTCGGCCTGCCCCAGCTCGGCGGACAGGGCGCGGGCGCCGGTCGTCGCGGCGTCGCCGAGGCGGACGATCGTGAACGTGTCGGTGGTGTGCTCGACCTTGACGGCGCAGGCGATCCGGTCGAGCACGTCGCACAACGACTCCCACGCGCCCGCAGCGTGGTAGCGGAGGTTCTCGGGAGCACCGCCGGGGGTGAAGGGGAGCGTGGACGGGTCGGTCAGGCCGAGGGCGTCCCACAGGTCGGTGACCACCTCCTGCCACGTCCACGCGGCGCCGCCGTTCGTCGTGGCGTCGAGGTACGCCTCGCCGTCGGCGTCGCGCACGTTGTACGCGGCGTCCACCGGCGTCTGCGCGAGGAAGTGGCGGCGGTCCACCACCCCGCACAGGTACACCGCCCGCGGGTCGGCCCGGTGGCCCGGCGACAGGCACTTCGCCCGGAGGAGGGTGATCCGCCGCAGCTCGACGGGCCGCGCGCTGGTGCGGTCGTCGTCGAAACTGAGGGTGTGGTCCGTCGTGAGGTCGAGGGCGTCGAGGTCCGCCTTCGTGAGGAGGACGGCGCCGGCGCCCGGCCCGCGGCCGAGGGGGTTACGAAAGAGGTTCGCCGTGCCCCACCAGTCGGTCGGGAGCGGATCGGGGCGAGCGTCGAGGCAGGCCTGGCGGAGGCGGACGGGATCGACACAGGGTCGCCCGCCGAACAGCGTGGACATGCCCGCGATTGTCGCGGGAACGCCCGGGCGTCAGCGGCCCCTCTCCGTCCGGCGCTCCGCCGGCCCGTTCTCCTTCCGCGCACCCCCGGGCATGCCGCTGAACTTTCCCGGGGCGCCCGGCGTCCCCTGCCACTGGTACGGCCCCGGCATCCGCACGTACCGCGGCTTCGTCGGCAGCGGCGGCTTCACCCACTGCGGCCGGCGGGGCGGTTCGCCGGTGTCGCGCCAGCGGATCGCCTCCTTCACGCCCCGCGCGGCCGCGTCCTCGACCGACAGCGGGATCACGACGCACCGGCACTGCCACCCCCACGGCGGGTAGAATCGCTGCCAGATCGGGTCGTCGCGGCGGTAGACCGCGGTGCCGTCGAGCCCCATCTTCTCCAGCGCCAGGTGTTCGGCCCGCACCCGCCCGTCGTGGGTGGCCGAATACTCGAGGTAGGGGAACTCGTCGGTCACCAGCGGGTGATCGAGAACGTCCAGCTGGCCGGCGCTGTACGCCCGGGCGGTGTGGGTCCGGTACAGTGCCTCGATCTGGCCGTCGGCCAGGGCGGACGCCCCCAGCGCCTCGCGGACGGCCGCGGCGAACTCCTTCTTCGTCCCGCCCCGGGCCACGTCGTCGGCGACCGCGGCCTGCACCTTCTCGACCGCATCCAGGGTCGCGGCCCGGGCCACGGTGAACGCGGCCCGCTGGGCGTCGGCGTCGAGGAGTGCGAACGCCTCCGGCGTGGTCGCCAGCCGGGAGCGGACGAACTCGGCCGCCCGCTCGACCTGCGGGAACCGGACCGGGGGGCGGCCGCCGGGCGGGTCGGGGAACGCCAGGCCGGTCGGCGGCGGGTCGCCCGGGGGCTCGGTCGGGGGGAGTCGGAGCGCCCGCACCGATTCGCGGGCGGCGTCGAGGTGCGCGCGGAGCATCCCGGCCCGGGCCGCCGCGGCGAGGAGCGGCTCGGCCTTCGCCAGCTCCGCCAGGACGATCGTGGGGAGGCGGCGGCGGAGGTGCGGCGGGAGCCGGGAGACCCGCGCCAGGAGCCGGCGGCGGGCCTCCCGGGCGGTCAGGCGGGTGAACGTGAGGGGGTCGGTGGGTGGCATCCCGACAGCGTACCGCGAACGCCCGTCAGGCGCGGGCGGGCGCGGGCGCGTAGGTCCGGTGGATCGCCTTCCCGGCCGCGTCGTACTCGACGATCAGCAGCTGCACGGCCGCGGCCTCGGTCGTCTCGTTGCCGGCGGCGTCGAGGTAGAACAGCGTGCTCTTTACCCCGCCGTTCGGGGTGGGTTCGTCGAGGGTCTTGTGGGCCACTGGCTCTCCTCAAAGATGCCCTTCAGGGCGGCGTACTTCTTCGGGAACTTCGCCTTCAGGCCGTCGCGGTACTTCCCGCCGACGGCGTACATGGCGAACGCCTCGGCGAAGTCCTCCGACGCGGAGTTCGCCCCGTACTTGCTCACCGGGGGCTCGGTCGCGGCCGCGTCGCCGTACCGCGTCCCGGGCGGCGGCGTCGTGGTCCCCCACAGGGCGGTCGCCGCGTTGTGCCCCGCCTCGTGGGTGAGGACGTAGGGGTCGGCGCCCTGGCCGTTGTACACCACCGTACTCCCGTCGCCGCCGGTGGCCGACGCCCGGAAGCCGGGCATGTTGTACTTCTTCTCCCAGAGCCCGTCGTCCTTGTTCCGCTGCGCGGTGTGGACGATCCGCGTCGTCGTCGCCGCGACCTGCGGCGGCAGTTCGACCTCTGCCAGGGACGCGATCGTCTCCGCGGCCGCGTCCTCCGCCCCCTCGGTCCAGTGGACCGCCGTGCCGCCCACGACGACCCGCCGGGTTTTCTCCGGGGTGGTCATCCCGTGGGCGGTCACCTCCCCGCCGTCCTCGGCCGCCGCCTCCACCGCCTTCCACACCGCGGCGCGGTGGGCCGGTTGGTTGAACCGCTTCTCGGGCTGCAACTCGAATTCGCCCACCGGCCCGCGGGTGATCCCGTGCAGCGTCTGGCGGAGGCCCGCTAACGACACCCGCCCGGGGCCGGCGGCGTCCGGCCCGCCCTCGTGGACCCATCGCCCCGACCGCAGGGTGAGCCCCTCGGCGTTCCGGTCACCCTCCTTCGGCCCGGCGGTCAGTCCAGCATTGAGAGCAGCCGTTGCTCCGGCGTCTGCGGCTCCAGCCCCGCCGGCGTCAGGTGTTCCGCCACCC
>DASPHQ010000731.1:0-4186 GCA_035629595.1 Urbifossiella sp.
ACCCGGTTCCCGGCGCCGTGGTCCGGCTCACGTCGGCCGCGTTCACGATGATCGAGTGGGACGGCAAAAAGATCGTCGCCGGCGGCGGCGGGCAGCTGTTCGACCTGATCGCGTTCAGCGTCCGCCAGGGCCTCGCCGGGCTCGAGACGCTCGTCGGCATCCGCGGCACCGTCGGCGGCAGCGTCCGCTGCAACGTCGGCGACAAGTCCGTCGAGATCGCCCAGGCGGTGCGGAGCGTCACCGTCCTCACCGACTCCGGCAAGGTGCAGACCCGCACCCGGGAGGAGCTGACGTTTTCCGAGCACGGCAGCGACCTGGACGAACCCGTCATCCTGGCCGTCGAGTTCGCCCTGGACCGCGACGACCCGGCGGCAATCCTCAAGCGGATGCGGAAGGCGTGGATCGCCCGGAAGACGGCCGAGCCGCTCAGCTTCCAGCACGCCGCCCGACTGTTCCACAACCCGCCGGGTAAGACCGCCGCGGCACTCATCGACCGGGCCGGACTCGCCAAGTCGCGCGTCGGAGGCGCCGAGCTGAGCGAGCGGAACGCAAACTACGTCGTCGCCCACCCCGGCACGACCGCCGCCGACATCCTGCAGCTGGTCGATCACGTCCGGGCGAAGGTGAAGGAGCGGACGGGCGTGCTGCTCGACCGCGAACTGCACGTCTGGTAGGAGGCCGCCGTGCCGCGCCGGAAGAAGGCCGGCCCGCCGCCCGGCCGGTCGTGGCGGGCGGGCCTCGCCGTTGTCATCACTCTCCTGGTCGCCGGGGCGGCGCTGGTCGCCCTAAATGTGGCGGGCGGCGACGCGCTGCGCCGCATCGGCGGGCGCGACCGCTACCGGGTGGCGTTCGCGGACATCGCTTGCGACACCCCGCCCGGCCTCGACCGGTCGACATTCCTGGCCGAGGCCCGCTACGCCGGCGAACTCACCGAAACCGTTAGCCCGCTGGACGCCGCCGACCGCGACCGCCTCGCCGCCGGGTTCGCCAAACACCCGTGGGTCGAAGCGGTCGAGGCGGTGACGCCGGAACCCGGCGGCGTGCGCGTCGCCCTCCGCTTCCGCGCGCCGGTTCTTGCCGTTACCACCGCCACCGGCGAGCCGCGGCTGCTCGACCGCCACGGCGTTCTCCTGCCGGTCACACCGACGCCGCCGGGCGTCGCCGAGCTGGCCGGCCGGGTCGCCGCCCCGCGGGTGGCGGCGGGCGAGGTGTGGAACGAACCCGACGTGTCCGCCGCGCTCCGACTCGTCGAGACGTACCACCCGGTGCGGCTTGAAAAGCGCGGCGCGGGCTGGCGGCTGACCGGCCCGGACGGCCGCCCGTACGATGTCCGTCGCTGACACCCCCGAGGTCCGCCCATGCCCCGCCGCCGGTCCGACGACGAGGACTTCGACGACACGCCGCGCCGTCGCCGCCGAGCGGCGCCCAAGAGCAAGGTTCCGCTGTACGTCGGCCTGGGTGTGGCAGTCGCAGCCGTGTTGGTCGCAGTCATCGTGATCGTGGTCGTCAGCCGAGGCGGGCGCGGGTTGGAACGCGAAGAGGTCACGGAGGACGGCGTGCGAATCGTCACTCAACGCAGCCCCGACGGGAGCGTGACGGCCAAGCAGTACCTCCCGCCGGCCGACGGCCGCCCCTACGGGATGCGACATGATCAGGTCGGCCTCCGGGTGGACCGGACGGCCCTGACCGAAGGGTGGGCCTTGATGCAGGGCCGGTGGGAGCGCAAGGATGAGGACGGGCAGCGACACGTCGCCGAGTTCCGGCCCGACCACACCGCCACCGTGACCTTGCGGTTCGCCGAGGGGCTCAAAACAGCCGAGTACACGCTGCGGTCGGTCACCGACGACACCGGGCTCGTGCCGTCGATCAAGACGTACAAGCGGCACTACACCGTGGACCTGCGGCCGGCCGGCAAAAAGGACGAGACGATCTCGTTCATGTGCGGCATCCGCCCCGACGGCAGCCTGTGGGCGGGGCACAGCGGGCTCGACGAGTACAAGCGGGTCCGCTAGCGGGTGCCGGTGCGGAAGCCGACGAGCGCCACGACGGACCCGAGCATCAGGCCGACGTGCGCCTCGCGGAGCGGCTCGACGGTCTGGATACCGAGGTGGTGCCCGGCCACGACGAGCCCGGCCCCGGTGAGTACCAGCAGCCCCATCAAGTTGCCGCGGAAGCACAGCGACCCGAACAGCAACAGCCCGGCGAGGCCAACATTCCAGCTGTCGGCCCATGCGGTCAGCTGTGGTGGCACACCGTCCACCGCGAGCGGCGCAGCCGCAGTGCCGAGCGTCGCCACCTCCTGAAGTGAAGCCAGGTCTTGCGACCCCACCGCGGCGACGGCCCGGCGGCCGGCTTCGGTCCCCGGCAGCAGCCCGTTCTGATGGGCCCACAACCCGCACCCCGCCAGCAGTACCGCCGCGGCGACCGCCCGCACCGCGGGACCGACGAACCAGCCGACCAGCCGCGCGAACGGGTCGGGACGGGTGGCATCGAACACGAAGTCCGGCGCCGCCCGTGCGGCTTCCGTGCGGCGGAACTGCTCGGCCTGAAGCAGCGCGGCGGTGGCGGTCGCGGCCTGCCGCTCGGCCTCGGCGCGGGCCACGCCCTCGGCCTGCAACCGCTCGCGCTCCACGGTCTCCAGCAGCCGCCGGTCGCGCGCCTCCTTCCGCGCCCGCTCGACGCGGTCGATCAGCGCCAGCAGCGGCTCCCGCCACGCGGCGTGCTTCTCCCGCCGCCCGGCCGACCCGCCGCGGAGCAGTACTGCCCGCGTCGTCAGCTTCGCCTCGTAGCCGAACAGCGCCTCGAAGAACTCCTCCCAGTACCGGCCGGCGAACCGCGCCACGAACAGCCGCACGTCGTCCTCGTCGAGCCCCTGCGCCCGCAGCTGCCGCACCAGCCGTTCGCAGCCGCGGACGGGTTCGGCCCGCTGCTCCTCGGCCCGCCGGTCGAGCCACCGCCGCGCCGCCAGGGCCAGGGCAACTCCCGCCACGCCGGCCGCGACCGCGTACCAGAACGCCCCGGACATCGCCACCAGCAACACGAACAGCCCGACGCCAGCAGCCACGATGCCGCGGTCGGCCCAGCCGAGCCCGGCCGCGAACTGCCGTACCCGCACGTACACCGGGCCGCGCGCCGTCCGACCGGTCAGCGCGAACGAGACGAGCCCGAACTGAACCAGCATGAGGACCAGCGCGGACGCCCACACGGCCTTCCCGAAGAACAGCAGCAGCGCCGCCAGCGCGAGCGTTCCGACCACGCCGCCGGCGACGACGCGGCCGCGCCGCACGGCCGCGGGGGCGGTGGCGAAGGCGTGGGCGTATCCTTCCAGCTTGCCGATCTGTTCCTCGCGCGGCACGAACCCGCCGGCCGCGGTCCGCACGCCGAGCCAGTCCTCGAGCGTGCGGACCACTTCGCCCATGTCCGCGAACCGGTCGCCCGGCTCCTTCGCCATCATCCGCAGGATCACCGACGATAGCTCGGCCGGCACCCGGGCGACGATCCGCTCCGGCGGCACGATCGGCTCGTAGGCGTGCTTGCTCATCACCTCCACGGCCGTCGTCCCCTCGAACGGCGGCCGGCCCGTCACCAGCACGTACAGGGTGCAGCCGAGGGAGTAGATGTCGGCGCGGTGGTCCACGGTCGTGGCGTCGCGGCACTGTTCCGGCGACATGTACGCCGGCGTGCCGAGCGCCATGTGGAAGCCGGTCAGGTCGGGCCGGGACGGCGTGCCACTGTTCGACGCGGGCGCGTCCGCACCCGGAACCTTCACGAGTCCCAGGTCGGCGACCTTCACGAGCCCGTGGTCGTCGAGGAGGAGGTTGTCCGGCTTCACGTCGCGGTGGACCATGCCGCGGTCGTGGGCGTGCCGCAGCCCGCGGGCGGCCTGAAGGACGTAGCCGACGGCCGTCTCGGGGTCGAGCTTGCCGCGCTCCGCCAGCAGGTCGGACAGCGACCGGCCGGGGACGAACTCCATGCTGAAGAAGCGGGCGCCGTCGGCCTCGCCGATGTCGTGGATCTGGACGATGTTCGGGTGCGAGAGCTGGGCCGCGGCGAACGCCTCGCGCGTGAACCGCGCGACGAACTGGGGGTCGGCCGCGTACCGCTTCGCCATCAGTTTCAGGGCCACGGCCCGGTCGAGCGACAGCTGCCGGGCGAGGTACACCGCCCCCATGCCGCCGCGGCCGAG
>DASPHQ010000732.1:0-6621 GCA_035629595.1 Urbifossiella sp.
CCGGGCCGACCCCGGTGCTTGCCCGTGGCCGGAGGTCATGCCCGCCGGCCCAGAGGCGTTCGTGGTCGGCTGAGCCGCTCAGCCCGGCCCGCTCCCGGGCCAACCGGACCAGAGGGTCCACATCCCCCACCCGGCGTCCAACGCGTACCCGTCCGACACGTCGCGGCCGAGAGCCTCGGCACCCGGGCGCAGAGTGGGAACGCCCGACACGGGGTGCTGGTCTCCGACCGACCGGCGGAGGGCCGCGGCGAGGTCGGGGAGCAAATGCGCGACGTCGTCGAAGGGACGCACGGCCGCCCGGAACCGCTCTTCCGCCGCCGGGTCACGCGACCCGGCGTCGAGGGCCGCGTGGAGGGCCAGGCACGGGAGGAGCGGGTCATCGTAGCGGGCGTCTGCCGACTTGAGGCCGACCCCGGCCTCGTAGCGCCGCTGGGCGTTCTCCAGGTCGCGCACGAGCCGCAGCCGTTCCGGCCCCGGCGGAACCGGGCCGCTGAGGTACTCGAGCGGGAGCAAGTAGACGCGCAGGGTTGGGGGCTGAGACGGAAGGTCGATGAGGATCACGCACGACGCCCGCTCCGGGAGAACTGGCAGCGGGAGCGTCCGCCGGCCGCGGTACGTGTCCCACCCAATCAGGTATCTGCCGGGCTCGAGTGACACGCCCGCAGTCCAGAGATATCGCGGCCGGCCCGAGGGCTCGAGCGAAACCTCCCGGTACGCACGCGCGTCTTCGTGCCAGAGGGCCGCAGCGGGGGCTGTTTCCGCGCGCCGGCGGGTGAACGTCAGGAACAAAACCGCACCGTGCCCGGCGGGCGTCCCCCCGAGGTCGGGCAGGCGAAAATCCCCGCCGAGGGCCGTAGACGGCTGGATCGCCCGGACGGCCAGAAACGAGAGCCACAGGCTCGGGCTCTGGTCCGCGATCGGGCCAAGTTCCGGCGACGGCTCGACCCACCCGAATAAGGGCCTCGCCGCGGCCCAAGCCTTGAACAGATCCCGCAGACCCTGCTCCTCAGGTACGCGGGGCTCCAGGGCGACCCGCCGGTCCACCATCGGAGAAACCTCGAACGCCCAGCTTCCGACTGTCAGCCCGTTCTCGACGACGTCGGCCCAGTACTCGCCCGGCGTGAGACGGGCCGTCGGTGCCGCGTCTTCCGCCGGGCGAGCGACCGCGATCACTCCGAACTGCCCGTTCCGCCGGATCCGCACCCCGGCCTCCCGGCTCGGCAGGTCGAACTGCACCTCGACCGGACCGGTCGGGTCGGCCAGCCGCCGGTCCGCCTCCTCGACCGACAGCCCGGCCGACTCGAGTGCGCCCCGCAGCGGCACCCCGGTGACCCCGCCCCAGCGGACGACGGCCGAGCGGTCGCCGGCGCGGAAGACCTTCACCGGGCGGGGGCTGGTGCGCAGGGCGGGCTCGCCCGTTGGGGTCGGCTCGAGCCAGACCATGTACGCCCCTGGGAGGATCTGGAACGCCGCCCGGCTGTCGCAGACCGGTTGGCTGTGCGCGGCGCGGTGGTCCGAAACCGTGACCCGGCACTGGCCGTCGGGGACGGGGGGCTCGACCCGGACCTCGAGATCCACGACCGGCCCGGGCGGCGGCGGGTACACGGTGGCGACGACGAGCGGCGGCGGCCCGTCCGTCCTCGGCCAGGGGGAAGGCTTGTAGAGCGCGCACACGTCCCGGGCCAGGTCTCCGAAGTGAACCTCCAGCGCGTGTCCGTGCGCGTCCCAGGTGGTGACGAAGCGGTGGCCGCGGAGCCCCGCCAGCACGCGCGCCGCAAAGGGACTTCCGCCGCGCTGGGCCGGCGCGGTGGCTCCGCCCGGGACCGAGTAGAGGACGCACTGGGCCGGCCGACCGAGCCCGGACGGCTCGGGGTTGACCTCCGTGCTGCCCCAACAGTAGGTCGGCCCGCCGGCCGGGTTCCGGCAACAGTCCCAGAAGAAGTACTGCGCGCCGGGGCCGAGTTGGCGGAGGTCGCGGATGACGTGGTCGGCAACGATGACCTTGTCGGGCGACCTCGCGGATCGGAAGTCGGCGAACACCAGCAGGTCGTTCGGATCGAGTTCCGCACCCGTCCCGGCCTGCATCCCGTGCCCGGAGAAGAACACGTACAGTCGCTCGGTGGTCCCGCGCCCCACCTCGTCCAGGGTCCGGAGGGACGTGCGGACGACGTCGGCGTTGGCCGGCTGCGCCACCGCGGTCAGGTCGTCCGGGACCGGCCAGAGGTGCAGGAACACGTCGGCCCGGTTGCAGCCCGGGGTCGAGCACAGCCAATCGTAGAAAGCGCGGGCGTCGGCGACCGCTCCCGGGACCTTGCTAGCCAGGTCGGCCGACTCGCGAAGCAACGGGTACTGCTCGACACCGATGACGAGTCCTCGGGTCGCCATCGTCACCTCCAGTCGGCGACGAATCGGGCGACCGCCGGGTCCGCAGCGATGGCCGCCGCATGCACCCCGCCGTTTCGCCGCCCGAAGAACCCGAAGGTGTGGACGCCGATCACACGGGCGGACTCCGGGTCGAGGATTGGGGATCCGGAACTCCCCCGGAGGGTCGTGCAGTCGTGCAGCAGCAGTCCGCACCGGTCCGCGCCGAGGATCTCGCCCGGAGACGCCCGCTTGTACCCGAAGACGCCGTCGAACAGGACACCCCCCAGAACCGAATGGTGCGGATCCTTTTGCGGGTGCCCGACGGTCAGGACGGCGCGACCGGCGGTCAGCACCGGCGCCCGGGCGAGCGGCAACGGCCGGGCCGCGGCCGGCGGGTCCGCGGCCAGTTCGAGGACGGCCACGTCGTACAGGGGGTGGCGGGCCACGGTTCGGCGGATTGGTACGGGGGCGGGGAGCGGTTGGCGCTCGTACTCGGCGGCGAACCAGGCGACCGGGTTCCCGAACCGTAAGTCCTCGGCCACGTGGAGGGCGGTCAGGAGCACACGCTCCCCGACCAGGAACGCGGTCCCGATGCCGGTCGGGTTGTTCTTGGGCCCCACGCTCGCGACGGACTCGAGGCACGACTCGACCGCCGGCCGGCGGTCCGCCGAAAGCCCCGGAACATCGGCCCGCCCGGCCGGCGGAACGATCCGTCTGTCCTGGACGAAGAGGACGGGCCGCACGAGCCGGATGCAGGCGTCCAGGGCGGTCAGTTCCTCCGGCGTCGGCTCCTCCCCGTCTTGGAGCTTGTCCACCGCGCTCTGGGCAAGCGTGGGGTCGCCCGCCCGGCCGAGGTCGGTCGCGTGGAAGACGACCGCCTTGTGGCGCGGCAGGGCGTCTGCGACCGGGCGATCGCAAAAGGCTCGGAGAGCCCGGGCGAGAGCGTCGCTGGTGGTCAAACTGGGGATCCCCCGTGTGAGCGTGCCGCCGTCTCGGCATCCGTTAGTGCGCGGGCGAACAGTGGTAACTTCATCCTGTCGGGGTAGGAGCCGCCGACCGGTCGCACAGGATGCCATCTGAGACCGCACGAGGCGGGCGACGGCCACCGTATGCTTGACGAATTGCGCGAGGCGCGAGTGCCGGCTGAGGAGGCGCAGGCGCTCGCGGCTGGGCTCGTAGGCGCGGCGCTGCTTGGCCAGGCGCTAATGATCTCAGGCCAGATTATCGAGGACGGGGGCAGCCGAACAGAGGCGGGAACGGCCTCCCGGTTCGCTCGAGAGAGTTATCGCCTGTGCGGCCGGGCTCCGGTCGGTTAAACTCGGACACAGTAGGTTTATCCGCACGACGACGACGGGCAGGTTCGTCAGCAGAAGATAATTTCACTAGACAGATTGGTCTCTTGGTCTTTTATCTAAGTTCGCTGCCAGTGGCTCGCTGTTCTGCCTGCGGGGGCGATCCTTCCGGGCGGTCAGGCGTCCTTCGGAGGCGCGCCTTACCAGATGTGCTCCCACAGGCTTTACTTCCGCCACCCCGCCGCCGCGTCGCTTTGTCACGTCAGGCCGAGCCGTCCCTGTCAGACCAAGCTCTCGTATGGGAACGCGTCCGCGACGAGCCCCGCGACTCACATACTGAAGCCCAGCACGACCGCCAGGGCCGACTAGCCACCGAGGTGCCGGACGTAAGTGGCACGACCCGCCCCAACCTGCTCCGGCGTGTCGGACGTCACCTCGACCGACGAATCACTGGCGGAAGGATCCGAGTGGCTGGGCAGCTGCAAGACGTGAGGTTATGTGGCGTTCGACAGATCGGCGAGCTGGCATGCCAGCTGCTGATGGCTGGACGCCACATAACTGAGTAGACCACATATCCACGGTTATGTCATTGATGACATAACCGTGGGAGGACGTGAAGGACTGTGGGAGGGGCGGCGCGGGCCGGATCGCTGATGCTCGCCGCATCCCTTCCCCCGTTCCTCGATGACCACGACGGCCCCGCAGTACCTCACGACCGACTTCTACCTCGCAGCGTTCCTCTGCCACCGCGGCGCCACGCTCATCAGCCTCCGCCGACTGGGTCCCAAGAAGGTCGAGTTTCGCTTCAGTACCGGGGAGCAACTCCACGAACTGCTGCGCATCTACTGGAGTGGAAACCTGGTCCCGGTGATCCCGTGGGAGCTCTTCATGTGCTACCACCGGCTGAAGTGCCTGTCGATCGACCGGTACGAGGAGCCCCGCGAGCCGGAAACGCGAAGTCCCGTGCAGGACACTTCCCCCGGCCTGCCGTGCTGAGCATCGACGAGTGCCGCCGCATCCTCGGCCAGCCCGCGATGCCGGACGAGCAGGTCGCGGAGATCCGTGACGCCCTCTACGCCTTCGCCCACGCCCTCGTGGACGACTACGTCCGCGAGCGGCGGCACCGTTCCCCGAAACCCAGGTGAGCGCTCAGTTGTTTCCCGCTGGCAAGTGCATCCGGACCGCGAAGGCGGTACAATCGCGTACTCCCAGCATGCAGCGCGCTATCTCCATCCTGCGGGTCTCGACGAAGAAGCAACTCTCCAGCGGAGACGGGATCGAGAACCAGCGGCTCGGCAACAACGAGTACATCCGCCGCCGCGGGTACCGGCTGCTGGACGAGGTCGTAATCGCGGAAACCGCCGACGACAAGGAGCGGCGGGACTTCGAGGCCGCCCTCAACTCGATCGTCGCCCGCAAGCGGGAGGTGGACCTGGTGGTGTTCTGGAAGATGGACCGGGTGTCCCGCGCCGGGGTCGGAACCTACTACGCCCTCAAGGCCTACCTGGCCAAGCACGGTGTTCGGATCGAGTTCGCCACCGAGCAGATCGACGCCACCCCCGCCGGCGAGCTGATGGAGAGCATGCTCGCGGCCACCGCCCGGTTCGAGAACCGCCTCCGCGTCGACCGCACCATCGGCGTGGAGCGGATCCTGACGCGGGAGGGCTACTGGTGCCGGGCGGCCCCGACCGGCTTCGTGAACGGGCGGACCGACGCCGGCAAACCGATCCTGTTGCCGCACCCGGACCCCCGGCAGTGGGAATTGCTCCGCTACGGCCTGATGCGGCAGCTGACGGGCGCCTACAAGGTTCGCCAGGTGGCCGACGAGCTTCGAGAGCAGGGCCTGATTACGAGGAGCGGGAATCCGCTGACACGGCAGACCTGGACGAAGATCTGCCGCGCCCCGGTCTACGGGGGAATGCTCTGTGGCCCGTGGACGGACTACCAGTTCGTGCGGGCGAAGTTCGACGGCCCGCTCACGCCCGACGAGTGGCGGCGGCTCCAGGAGGTGCTGGACGGGCGAAACACCGTGGCCCGCCGCCTGCCGCGTCAGGCGTCCCGCCCCGAGTTCCCGCTCCGGCGGTTCCTCCGCTGCCCGAAGTGCCGGACGCCCGCCCGCGGGTACCACGCGGTCAAGAAGAACGACCGGCGGTACTCGTACTACGACTGTCGGAACCGCGCGTGCGAGTTCCGCATCCCGGCGGCGGAGGCGCACCGCATGTTCGTGGACCTGCTCCGCGACGTGACGCCGTCCCCCGAACTGTTGGCCCTCTTCCGAGAGGTCGTGCTCGAGGTCTGGGAGTCGGAACACCGGGAACTGCTGGCGAAGAGCATCGATGTCAACAAGACGGCCGGTCGATTCCGCGAGGAGAAGCAGGCCCTCATCGGGCTGATGAAGGCGAACGCGGACAACCCCTCGCTCGTGGCCGAACTGAGGGCGGATTACGAACGGGTGGAGCGGGCGCTGGCCCTCGCGACGCTGGCCCGGGACACGGCCGAGATGGAGGAGTACGAGGCCGAGGCGGTGGTGAACCACTGCGTGTACTTCCTGGAACGGGCTGGCGAACTCTGGCAGGAATGGCCTGTGGATCTGCAAAACCGGTTGCAGCTGATGGTGTTCCCCCGGGGCGTCGGGTTCGATGTCTTGGAGGGACTGTCGAACCCCGATCTGTCGCTCGTGCATGCCGTTTTTGCGGATTCGGCGCGGATGGCAGCCCCAAGTTGCCGAGTTACGAACCGCGTGATCGCCGAGTTGATCGGGTGGTACAAGATCCTTGCCTCGATCATGCCGGTCCCGCTCATCGCATGAACGATCAGAACACGTGCCTCTGATGCCGGTGCTGTGCCCGGCGGATTGATCAGACGAAAATGACCCCGCGGGGATCGCGTATCCCGGCGGGGCTCAGGGGAGTAGCGTTGCAGGTCGGGTGTTGGCGGGCGCGCGAAGACCGCGGCTAGAAGTTCC
>DASPHQ010000733.1:0-5362 GCA_035629595.1 Urbifossiella sp.
GTATTCCCGTACCGCGCGGTGCAACCCCAGCATGCCGGGCCGGCGTTGTTGCCCCTCTTGCCCGTCCGGCTCGCCCGGGGAGTCACGGCACTGGCCGACCTCGCGCTGGTGGACAGTGGATCGACCGTCAACGTGTTGCCCCTCGACCTGGGACGGCGGCTCGGCCTCGATTGGGCGGCACACCAGATCACGATCCAACTCGGCGGCAACCTGGCGAATCACCCGGCCAAGGCGGTCGTGCTCGACGTCACGGTCGCCGGCTTCCCGCTTGTACGACTCGCCTTCGCGTGGTCGAGCCACCCCGACGCCCGACTCATCCTCGGGCAGACGAACTTCTTCGGCGAATTCGACATCTGTTTCTTCCGCTCGCGCGGCGAGTTCCACGTCCAACCCCGCACGCCATGACCACACCGGCCGTCGTCGGCATCGACCTCGGGACCACCTTCAGCCTCGCCGCCGCGGTCGTGGGTGGGACGCCCACCGTCCTCCGCGACGCCGCGGGGAACGGCCTCATCCCCAGCGCCATCAGCTTCCACCCGGACGGCACCGTCCTCGTCGGCACCGCCGCGCGCGAGCGGGCACTGTCCGACCCCGAACACACCATCTTCAGCGTCAAGCGGCTGATGGGCCGCACCCTCGCCGACCTGGAACGCGAGTTGAAACTCATCCCGCACCAACTCGTCGAGCGCGAGACGGACGGCGGGCGGAAGGTGCTGCGCGTCGACATCGCCGGCCACGAACACACGCCGGAAGAACTCTCGGCGATGATCCTCCGCGAGGTCCGCAAGCGGGCCGGGAATCCGACGAAGGCCGTCATCACTGTGCCGGCGTACTTCGACGACGCCCAGCGGCAGGCGACCCGCGACGCCGGCCGCATCGCCGGGCTCGACGTGCTGCGGATCGTCAACGAGCCGACCGCCGCGGCGCTGGCCTACGGCCTCGACCGCAAGGGGGCCGGTACCGTCGCCGTCTACGACCTCGGCGGCGGCACCTTCGACTGCTCCATCCTCACGCTGGCCGACGGCGTGTTCAAGGTGCTCGCCACCAACGGCGACACGTACCTCGGCGGCGACGACTTCGACCGCGAACTGATGACGCTCGCCGCCCGGGAAATGGGCGCGGACCTGGGCGACCGTGACCCTGAGTTACTGCAACATCTTCGCGACGCCGCCGAGCGGTGCAAGATCACCCTGAGCACCGCCGAGAGTGCGACACTCGCGGTGAACGCCCCCGGCCGCCCGCCGTTCGAGCGCACGGTGACACGCACGGAGTTCGAAGCGCTGATCGCCCCGCACATCGAACGCAGCCTCGCCCGCTGCAAGGCGGCGCTGAAGGACGCCGGCCTCACGCCGGCTCAGGTTCAGGAAGTCGTGATGGTCGGCGGCTCGACGCGGATCCCCTACGTGCGGCGGCGGGTCGGCGAGTTCTTCGGGCGGACGCCGCACACCGACCTGAACCCCGACGAGGTGGTCGCGCTCGGCGCCGCGGTGCAGGCCGACATCCTCGCCGGCGGCCGCCGCGACGTACTGCTGCTAGACGTGGTGCCGCTGTCGCTCGGCGTGGAGACGCTCGGCGGCGTCGTGGACAAGCTCGTCCACCGCAACACCATCGTGCCGTGCCGGGCGACGACGCGCTACACCACCGCCGCGGACGGGCAGACGGCCATCCTCCTGAACATTTATCAGGGCGAACGCGAACTCACCCGCGACTGCCGCTGCCTCGGCACGTTCAAGCTCGCCGGCATCCCGCCCATGCCGGCCCAGTTCGCCCAGGTGGACGTGACCTTCCTCGTGGACCAGAACGGCCTCCTCACCGTCTCCGCGAAGGAACTGCGCAGCGGGGTCACAGCACAGGTGACAGTTCAGCCGGCGCACGGGCTGAGTCCCGCGGAGGTGGAGCAACTGGTGAACGAGAGCATCGAGAACGCGGCCGACGACTTTTCCGCGCGCCGGCTGATCGAGCTACGGAACAAGGCCGAGGGCGACCTGCGGCACACCGACAAGGCGCTGGCTCGGGCGGGCGACCAGCTCGCGCCCGAGCAGCGCTCCGCGATCGACGCCGCGGCGGCCGAGTTGCGAACCGCGGCGGCGGGGGCGGAGTTGCCGGCGCTTCAGCGGGCCATCGACCGGTTTGCGGCGGCGACGAACCCGCTGGCGCAGCTCGTGATGAACGACGTGCTGCGGCAGGCGGTCGGCGGGCGGACGGAGGCGGAGTTGGAGCGCGGCGGCATTTGATTGACGAGGAAGCCCGGGGACGGCCGTCCCCGGACTTCGCCCGACTTGAGGGTTTACCGATGACCTGGCACGACTCCCGCGCGATCGGCGAGCTGCTGTTCGACAAGTTCGGCAACCTCGACCCGCTCACCGTGCGGTTCACCGACCTGCACCGGCACGTCCTCGCCCTCGACGGTTTCGAGGGGAAGCCCGAGGCCTCCAACGAGAAGCTCCTGGAGTCCATCCAGATGGCGTGGTACGAGGAGTGGAAGGACGAGTACGGCGGCTGACTCACGCCGCCGGCGGGGCCGGCCGGCGGAACCGGCCGGCGGCCCACCAGCCGACGATTCCGACCGGCAGCATCACCCCGAGCCACGGGCCGATCGCCACGCCGAACAGCGCCAGCCCCTCGCCGAACGTCACCAGCATCCCCCACGACGCGGCGAACGTCTTCGCCACCCGCTCGCCGAACGTCGGCGGGGCCGGCGGCGGCTCGACCGTCGGCGGCACGTAGTTCGCCTCCTCGCGGAGGTTCAGCATCACCGTCGAGAGCGCGGCGCGCCCCTCGATGAACTTCTGCCGCCCCTCCGCCACCTCGATCTGCTCGCGGAGCGGCTGAATCTGCCGGCGGATGGCCAGCGACTCCTCGACGGAACGGGCGCGCTCGGCGAGGAGTTTGATCAGGTTGTCCTCCTCCGCCTTCATGTTCTTCACGCGGGCCTGGATGTCGACGTACTCGGCGGTCAAGTCCGACGACTCGACCTTGTCGCGCTCGGGGACGCCGAGTTGCCGCAGGCCGGACACGAACGCCCGGAACTTCGCCACCGGCACCTCCAGCCGGAACGAGGCCGTGCGCTTGCTCCCGGCGTCGCCGCGCGACTCGGAGCTGATGAGCCGGCCGCCGCCGGCCGACAGGAGCTCGTCGGCCTGCTTCTCGGCCGCGTCGAGGTTCTTGACGACGAGGTCGAGCTGGGCGGTGTAGACGATCTTGCGGTCGACCGGCTCTGCCTTCGGCTGCCCGGCCGGCGGGGCGGCGGGTGCCTGGGCTTCGGCCATCGCGTCGAACATGACCCCGGCGACTGCGGGCGCACGGGCCAGGCGCTCCTCGGCGGCACGCGGGGTTCTGTTACTCTCCGCGCGAACCCCGGAGCCGACGAAGTCGTAGGACGTCGCCGCATACCGCGACTTCGTCGTGAGGAACACGATGAGCATGATCACGGCGAAGACGCCGAACACGACGAGGACCGGCACCGCCAGCGAGCGCGGTTCGGCGCGGGGGGAGGGCGGGGCGGTGGGGGTCACGGGGCGTCCCTCCGGGTGTGGTGCCGGGGCTACTGTACTCGGGACGCCGACGACGTGGGTAGCACCCACCCGTTGCCACGGGTGGGCTTTCGGCCCACATCGCGCCCCCGGCTACGGCTTCTTGTCCTTCTTGTCCGTGTCGCGGATCGCCTTTACCGCGTCGTCGGTCAGCTTCTGCCAGTACTTCTTCTCGTCGTCGGTGGTCCCGCGGGTGCGCAGCCGCTCCACGGCCGGGATCGCCGCCTTGCTCGCCGGACCGAACTGCACCAGCGTGGTGAGCGCCGACACTACCACGTCCGCCTCCTCCGCCGTCAGCGCCCGCACCACGTCGTCGATCTTCACGGCCGCCGCCGGTCCCATCTGGGCGAGCACGTTCAGCGCCTGGAGCCGCGGGCCGACCTCCTTGTCGTTCGCGTACCGGGCGATGCCGGACAGGTTCTCGTCGGTGATCTCCTTCGGGTCGTAGCGCATCAGCACCAAGCGGGCCATGATCTCCACCTGCTTGTCGCGCTCCACCAGCCCGGTCGGCGACGCGGTCTCGCCGGTCTTCGGTGGCGGGGCGGGGGCGAGCCGCCTCTTGATGCTCGCGACGTACCCTGCGGCCACCTTTTCGTCCGTCCGCGGCACCTCGTTCTTGAGGTCCTTCAGGAGCGGCGCCCTGGGGTCGCGCGGGGCCAGCGGGGGGCCGAGGATGACGAGCGACTGGTACGCCTCCATCCGCACCGGGGCGCTGTGGTCGCCGGCGAGCTTGAACAGCGCCTCCTGCGCCTTGTGGTTCGGCCCGGCGTGGTCGTGCAGGGCGATGCGGCCGAGCGTGAACGCCACCGACCGGCGCGTCTCGTAGGCGGCGTCCTGCATCGGCGGGCCGAGCAGGGCGGTGATCGCCCCGTAGGCCTTCGACCCGAACACGGAGAGCGTCTGGATGGCGTGGAGCCGGGCGCCGCCGCCGCTCTCGCCCCTCTCGGCGACGGTGAACAGGATGCGCACCGCCTCGTCGACGTCGGCCTTCTTCTCCATGCCGACGGCCCCCACGGCCTCGTAGGCCGCGGCCCGCACGCCGGGGTCGAGCTCCTTGTCGCGGGCCATCCGCTCGAGCGCCGCCTTCGCCCACGTCGGCTCGCCGCGGACGATGTCGGGGCCGAAATTCGGGATGATGCGGAGCGACCGCTCGCGCACGGCCGGGTCGATGTCGCGGGTGTCCTTGATGGTCTCGAGCAGAGTGCGGCCGTTGATCGACTTCGGCCACTCGACCTTCACTGAGGTACTGCCGCCCTCGTCCTTCTTCTTCGTCTCGGGCGGCGGGGGGAGGACTGGGGGCGGCACCGGGGGCTGCGCCACGACGGCCATCCCCTTATCGGGCGGCATGGGGATCACCGGCATCGGCATGGGTGGCGGCATCGGCATCGGCCCGCCGGCGACGACCGGCGGGATCGGGCTCGGGGCCGGTGTCGGGGGCGGGTCGGGGGGCGGTGTCGGCTCCTTCGGCGGCGGCGTGACGACCGGGACGGCGGGGGTGGGTTCCGGTTCCGGCTCCGGGGCCGGGCGGGGATTCTTCCCGCACCCGGCGAGCGTCAGCAGGGCGACGAACAGGAACGTGCCCGTGGCGGTCGGTCGGCGCATGACGGCTCCTCGGCTCCTCGTCCCCGTTTCCCCACAACGCGCAGCATACCGCGGCCGTTGGTCCGTCCGCAACCGCGCGCGGCGTCGGGAATTGGGTGGCCCACCGGCCGACCGGGGCGATACCATCGACTCCCAGGGGGATTGCGATGCCGATGGACTGCCCGGACTGCGGGGCGCCGCTGACGGCCGCCGACCGCGAAGGCAACGACTACCGCTGCGGCCGCTGC
>DASPHQ010000734.1:0-6798 GCA_035629595.1 Urbifossiella sp.
GCAAGGCCGAGGCGTACGATGTGACCCGCCTGCGGGTGGAGGCGGCACAGGTGGCGAACCGGGTGGGGGCGGCCCGGGAGCGCGTCGCGGCGGCGGGGCGGATGCTGGCCGTCGCCGTCGGCGTGGATCAACTCCCCGCCGTCGGAGCGGCCGAGTTGCCCCGCGGGGCCGCGGTGCCGAGCTACGAGGAGGCGGTGGCGCTGGCCGGGCGGTCGTCGTTCGTGTTGGCGGCGGCGGCCGAGGCCGAGCAGGCGCGGGTCGAGGTGCGCGCGGCCGAGGTGAAGCCGGTCCCGAACGTCCAGACGATGACGACGGTGGCGCACGACTACACCACCCGCGCGCCGATGGCGAGCGTGCAGGTCGGGCTGCCGCTGCCGGTGTTCGACCGCAACCGGGGGAACATTGCCGCCGCGCAGGCCCGGCTCGTGGCGGCCGAGGCGGGGGTGGAGCAGGCCCGGCTGCGGGCGGCCGAGCGGCTGGTCGGGGCGTACCAGCGCTACGAGAACGCCCGCCGCCAGCTCGACCTGTACCGGACGCGGGTGCTGCCGGACGCGGCCGCGGCGCTGGAGCAGATCGACCGGGTGTACGCCGCCCGCGGCGAGCGCTTCCTCGACACCCTCGACGCCCGCCGCGTGCTGACGCAGGCGCGGATCGACTACGCCCAGTCGCTCGGCGACCTGTGGGCGGCCGCCGCCGAGATCGAAGCCGTCGCCCAGTTCGCCCGGTGACTATGGGCGTTCTCGGGCGGCGTACAATTCCCCGATGCTCCGGCCGGACGCGCCCGCCCTGATCCTCGCCCCGATGGAAGGGGTAACCGACGCGCCGATGCGCGCCGCGCTGGGAACCGCCGGGGCGTTCACCTACGCCGTCTCCGAGTTCCTCCGCGTCGCCCACGTCCGCCTGCCGCGCGGCGTCATCCTCCGCCACGTCCCCGAGCTCCGCGCCGGCGGACGCACCCCGACCGGCCTCCCCGTGCAGGTCCAGCTCCTCGGCGGCGACCCCGGCCTGATGGCCGAAGCGGCCGCGACCGCCGTCGCGGCCGGGGCGGCGGCCATCGACCTGAACTTCGGCTGCCCCGCCCCCACCGTCAACAAGCACGACGGCGGCGCCACCCTCCTCCGCTACCCGACGCGCCTCCGGGCCATCGTCGCGGCGGTGCGCGCGGCCGTGCCGGCGGCGGTGCCGGTGTCGGCCAAGCTGCGGCTCGGGTGGGACCGGGTGGACGCGGTTTTCGAGAACGCGGCGATGGCGGCCGAGGGCGGGGCGGCGTGGGTCACCGTCCACGCCCGGACGCGGGTGCAGGGGTACGCCCCGCCGGTGTACTGGCCGATCGTCGGCCGGGTGCGCGAGCGGCTCGGCATCCCGGTCGTGGCGAACGGCGACATCCGCACCGTCGAGGACTTCCGCCGCTGCCGCGACGAGACCGGCTGCCGCCACTTCATGCTCGGCCGCGGGGCGGTGGCCGACCCCGGGCTGGCGGCGCGGGCGGCGGCCGAACTCGGACTCGCGCCGCCGCCGCCGGCCGCGCCGATCGACTGGCCGGCGGAGGTGCGGCGGCTGGCGGCGTGGACCCCCGCGGCGGCGGCCGGCGGGCTGCCGAAGCGGCTGAAGCAATGGCTGCGGATGGCCGCTGCGTACGGCACCTTCGACCGGTTTGACGAGGTGAAGCGGGCGGGGAGCGCCGCGGACATCCTGGCCGTGCTCGACGGGCGGACGACCCGTGTCTTGAGTGCGGAGCACGACGGCGTGTAGCCCGGGGTGGAACCCCGGGCGGCGTCCGCGGTGACCCGTGCGCGTTGCTCCCACGGACCACGCCCGCGCCGCCCGGGGTTGCACCCCGGGCTACACGCCGTCGCCCTCCGGGCTCAAGTCCCCCAGCCGCCGGGCCGCCGCCCCGGGTGTATCATGTTCACCACCAAAAGCCCACCCGTCGCGACGGGTGGGCTTCGCCGTGTGGAACGGGTGAGCATGGCTACCGTCGTCGTCAACCGCGGGGCGTTCGTCCGCTCCACCTCGAACGCCCTCGGCGTCGGCAAGCTCAAGACCGGCGGCGCCGCCCCCGTCATCGAGTACTTCGTCGGCCCCGGCTGCACCCCCGTCACCGAGCAGGTGGCGCCGTCCACCGTCCGCGCCGTCACGCTGGAGAGCGAGACGCGCGTCTACCAGCAGCTGCCGGACGGCGTGTCGTGGCGGGCCGGACGGGCGCTCACGTCGCACTTCGCCGACTACGTCGTGCGCTTCCCCAACTCGCAGAAGCCGGAGCTGGTGCCGGCGGTGGAGCTGTTCACCCGCTGCGAGCTGCCGCGGCCGGAGCCGCACGTCTTCCTCGCCGCGCGCATCACCGAGACGCCGCACTGGCAGGAGCGCCGCGCCGGCTTCGTGCAGGCCGTCGTCGAGCAGCGCCGCGCCTGCGCCGGCCTCACCGGCCTGCTGTCGTCCGTGATCGACCTGGAACCCCACCAGGTGGAAGTCGTCCGCCGCGTGCTGCAAGACCCGGCCCAGCGCTACCTCCTGGCCGACGAAGTGGGCCTCGGCAAGACCATCGAGGCCGGCGTCATCATCCGCCAGTACGTGCTCGACCGCCCCACCGACCACCGCATCCTGATCCTCGTCCCGGGCCACCTCGTGCGGCAGTGGGAGGCCGAGCTGACGAACCGCTTCCGCCTCGGGCCGTTCCTCGGGCGGTCGGTGCGGGTGCTGCCGCACGACTCGGATTTGTCGAAGGACGAGGCCGCCGGGCTGGTCGTGGTGGACGAGGCGCACCAGCTCGCCCGCTGGGTCGGCGAGCCGGCGCGCAGCCCGGCGCGGAAGCGCTTCGAGGCCATCCGCACGCTCGTCACCGACCCGCGCACCGGGCTGCTGCTCCTGTCCGCGACGCCGACGTTGCACTCCGACGAGACCGGCTTCCAGGCGCTGCTCCACCTGCTCGACCCGGTGGTCTACCCCCTCGGCGACCTAGAGGGCTTCCGCGAACGGCTCGGCACGCACGAGCGCGTGGCGCAGCTGTACCACCTGTTCCGCCCCGACGAGGAAGGCGGCTACCTCGAAACCGCGCTCGACCAGCTGCTGGAAGCCTTCCCGAAGGACGCGCGGTTGAAGGAACTCGGCAAGACGCTGCGACCGATGCTCGCCTACGGGAAGAAGGCCGACGACCCGCGCCGCGTCGAGGCCGTGCGCGCCGTCCGCTCGCACGTTTCCGAAGCGTACCGTCTCCACCGCCGCCTGCTGCGCAACCGCCGCGCCGACGACCGCGTGGCGGGGCTGCTGCCGGGCCGGCTCGGGCTCACCCGCTGGACCTACGACGACCCCGAGTTGCCGCCGCTGGTGGCGCTCCTGGACGCCTGGCGGAAGGCGGCCGCGGCGGCGGTGAAGAAGCATGCCGAGTTCGGCCGCCTGTACGCGCTCTTCGCCGAGGCGCTGGCGTGCGACCCCGAGGTGCTCGCGGCGTTCGTCGGCGTGCGGCTCGGCGAGGAAGCCACCTTGCGGCTCACCGCCGCGGATCAACGGCTGCTCGCGGAATTGCCGCACTTCCCCGGCGAGGAGAAGCTGCTGACGAAGCTCCAGGACGCCGCGGGGGACGCCGACCCGACGCCGCGCATCGCCGCCGTCGTGGCCGGGCTCGACCGGGCATTCGCACTGCCCAAGACACAGGTGACGCGCGCCGTGATCTTCGCCAGCCAGCCGGCCGCGGCCGACGCCGTGTACGACGCTGCGGCGAAGCGCTGGCCCGGCCAGACGCTGCGGCACGGCGTCCCCGGCTGGCAGCACTTCCTGACGAGCCAGACGTTCCGCGTGCTGGTGTGCGACGCGGCCGCCGAGGAAGGGTTGAACCTCCACGGCCGCGGCACCGTGCTCGTCCACTACGACCTGCCGTGGTCACCAAACCGCGTCGAGCAGCGCGTCGGGCGGCTGGATCGGTTCGGCGTCGCCACGCCGGTCCGGTCCGTGGTTCCCGTCGCCGCGGGTGATCCGCTCGCGGCGGCCGTCGCGGATTACCTGGAGCTCGGCTACCGCGTCTTCGAGCGATCCGTCGCGGCGCTGCAATACGTCACCGAGGAGGAACTGGCGGCGCTGCACCCGGCGGCGCTGGCGGAGGGGGCCGCGGCCGTCGCCGCCGCCACGGCGCGACTCGGCGGCGACGAGGGCGTGGTCGAAACGACACTGCGCGACATCCAGGTGCTCGACGAGCTCGACGCCGTGGAGGCGCCGCCGGGGCACGAGGGCTTCGCCGACGCGCTGCGCGAGGCGGACGCGACGAAGGCCGCCGACTGGCAGGCGGCGATGCACACCTGGGTCGGCGAGACGTTGCAGTTCGCCCGTCGGGGCGAGGGCGGCGCGGATACCGGCGTGTGGCGCTACCAGTTCCGTCGGCCGATCGGCGAGGGCGGCCCCGCCACGCTCATGCCCACCGGCCGCCTCGTCCGCCACTTCGCCCACATCCTCGACACCGACGACGAGCGCTCCACCCCGACCGCGCCGCTGACGTACGCGATCACGTTCGACCGCGTCCGCGCCCAGCGCGAGCGGGTGGCGCTGGCGCGCGTCGGCGACCCGTTCACGACATCGCTGGTCGATTACGTCGGGTGGGACGACCGCGGGGCGGTGGCGGCGATGTGGCGCTACCGGCCGAAGGGCCGCTACGCGAAGCCGGCCGAGGTCGCCTTCCGGTTCGAGTTCGTTGTCGAGTGCCCGACCGACGCCGCGGTCGAAGCGCTGCCGAAGGGTGGGTCGGTGCCCGCGGTGCGGCGGCAGGCCGACTGGGTGTTCCCGCCGTTCGTGCTGTCCGTGTGGCTGGATCAGGACCTGGAGGTGATCGCGGACGGGGCGGCGAAGGCGGCGGTTCTCGCGGAGCCGTACGAGAAGCGAAAGCGGCCGGACGGCGGCCGCGACTTCAACCTGAACGCCGACCGCTGGACGGCGCTGCTGCCGCACTTCCCGCGGGCGGCGTGGGCCAAGACCGTCGAGAAGGCGCGGAAGGCGGCCGAGGCGGCGGTGCGGAAGTCGGCGCGGTGGAAGGACGAGGTGTCGGCGCGGAGCTCCGCGGCGCGGCGGGCGGCGGCCGACCGCGACGCGCAGACGGCGAGCCGGCTGGCGTTCCTGACGGGGCCGCAGAAGAAGGCGGAGAAGGCGCACGCCGCGGCCGAGAAGGCGATGGCCGACGCGCTGCTGCGGGGCGTGGAGAAGCCGGCGGTGCGGCTGGACGCGGCGGGGGCGGTGTTCCTGGCGAGCTGGAACCCGTTCGACGACGCCGACGAGTGAGAACCGGTCCAGAAGAATGGCCGCAAAAAGGCACAAGAGGCACAAAAAGACGGATGGATCAGTTCGGTCTTTGGCTTCGTTTTGTGCCTCTTGTGTCTTTTTGCGGCCATTCTCCCTGGAACAGACTCTCAGAACACCCCCGCCCCGCCGCGCGGCCGCTCGGCGGACGCGGGCGGCGCGAAGCTCGTCGCTCGCAGCCCCGCCAGGCCCGGCCGCGACGGCGGCGTCGGGCGACTGCCGTCGGGCCGCTGACCGTTCGCCCAGCCGAGCACCTTCCGCGCCACCTCGGCCCCCGCCTTGCTCGCCGGCGCCGGCAGCGGACCGCCGGGCGCCAGCCCCAGGTCCAGGCCCAACACGTTCTGCAAAATCCCGCCGATCTGCACCGCCAGCTCGCGGTTCGGCTGCCGCGCCAGGCCGCGCAGCACGTCGATGCCGTCGGGGTCGTTCGGGTCGGCCCGCAGCATCACCTCCGCCGCGAACAGCCGCATCGGCGCCGGCTGGTCCATGTTCGTCATCCGGTCGAGCAGGTCAGGCGTCAGCCGGTGGTGGTCGCGCAGCAGGCTCGCCAGCTCGACCCGTAGGCCGGTCGGCGTCTCCGCGGCCAGCATCAGGTGCGCCAGCTCGCTCGCCAGCTCGGGCCGGCCGCCGTCGGCCATGCCGCGGTGGTACTGTTCGACCAGCGTGAGGATCGACCGCGTGCCGAGCGGCGGGCGGTCCTCGGCCCACGCCATCAGGTCCGCGACGGCCGCGGCCGGCAGCCCGGCGGAGCCGACGAACAGCGGCCCGTCGCCGGCTAGTTTCGGGTCGGCCAGCGCCGCGCGGACGGGCGTTCGCGCCAGCGGCCAGCGGCGGTCGCCGTCCCACAGCACGGCCTCGGCGGCGGCGTGCCGCACCTCCGCGGCGGGGTCGCGGAGGAACCCTGCCAGGTCCTCGACCAGCGCCGGCGCCCGCACCCCGGCGAGGGCGTAGGCCGCGGCCTGCCGCACCGCCGGCTCGGGGGCCGCGCGGGCGACTTTCAGCACCAACTCAGCTTCCCCCGGCCGCCAGTCGGGGCGATACTCCAAACTCCCGAGCGCCGCCACCTTCACCTCTGGCCGCGGGTCGGACAGCAGCGCCAGCGCCGGCCCCGGCTCGTCGCGGACGGCGTCGCGGAGCGCGTCGACTTCGGGCAGCAGCCGGGCGTCGGCGAGTTGCAGTGGCCAGTGGGTGCGGGAGGCGATGCGGCGCGACCACTTGTTCGCGCGGCGGAGCGGCTCGGCCCCGGTGCGGGTGAGGTCGTGCAGAGCGACGAGCCCGACCGCCCCGGCGAGGAGGACGCCCTGCGCGACGTGGACGGCCCAGTCGGCGTGTCCGCGGGTCGGCACCCAGGCCCAGGCGAGGGCGATGAGGTACAACAGGATGACCGACCCGCTGACCGGCGGCCGCCACACCGGGTGCGCCCGCAGGAACACGAGCGCGAACAGCAGCTGCACGCCGGCGCCGGCGGCGATGGGGAGCGCGTCGTGGCGGTAGGCGAGGGCGGCGAGGACGGCCGTGGGC
>DASPHQ010000735.1:0-2544 GCA_035629595.1 Urbifossiella sp.
AGTCGGCCAGACAAATGAGTGTCGGAGCGAATCCGCGGCCCAATCCCTTATCGCTCCGCGAGATACATCAACGCCCCCTCCGCGAGCAGGGCGTGTTCCGGCTCCGGCATCTCGGCCGCGGGGCAGAGTCGGAGCGATCGCGTGTCGTGGAGCCGCCGTAGCCCGTCGTGGAAGCCCGGCAACGTTAACTCCGGGTAGCGGCCGCGCACGACGGTGAACAACTCCGGTAGTGGGCACGTCGAACCGTGTCCAGCGCTCCGCCTGCGGTCGAGTGATTCGAGCGCCCACGCCGCCCACGGCACGACCCCCGCCAGCGATTCGGCGACCGCCGGCGCCCGCAGCTCGCTGCGGCGGATCGCGGCGTCGATGCGGTCGGCGAGGTCGTCCAGCCGGCGGAGCAGGGCGGCGGCGTGCGTCTCGAAACGGGCCGACAGACGCGCCACCTCCTGCCGCGCCTCGTCGAGCCACGCCGGTACGCCGGCCCGCGTCGCGGTCAACAAGTCCTTCAATTCTCGCAGCGCGGCCTTCGGCGAATCGTGCTCGTGGACGAACGGCGCCGTCCTCGGCGTCGCCGTCACCCACTCGGTCACCGTCTTCCCGCGCGTCTCGGTCCGCACCGTTTCGAGAAGGCCGTCCTTCAGCGCCGCCAGTGCCGCCTCGGCCGCCTCGCCGACGCGCGACGGGAACAGGCCGGGGAGCTTGCCGGAGCGGAACAGGCGGTGCTCGCCGGGTGCGGCGAGCGCCGCTTTGAGCGCACCGAGGAGGACTTCGGGGGCGTCCATGCGGGTGTCCCGGGGGTGAACGGGACGTACTGTAACCGTGTCGCATCGGAAAAGGAAAGCCCGGAGCCGTCGATGCCCGCCACGCCGTCCCGCCAGCGCATCCTCAGCGGCGTCCAGCCGTCCGGCAAGCTCCACATCGGCAACTACTTCGGGGCCATCAAGCAGCACATCGCCCTGCAGGACCAGGGCGAGGCGTTCTACTTCATCGCCGACTACCACGCCCTCACCACGCTCAGGGGTGCGGAAGAGGCCGAGGCCGGGGCCGCGGCGAAGAACAAGAGTCTGACCGCCCGCCCGGCCCGCGACATCCTCCGCGACAACGTCCGCGACGTGGCCCTCGACTACCTCGCCCTCGGCCTCGACCCCGCGAAGGCGACCTTCTACCGCCAGTCGGACGTGCCCGAGGTGTGCGAGCTGGCGTGGTTCCTGTCTACCGTCACCGGCATGGGCCTGCTCGAGCGCGCCCACTCGTACAAGGACAAGGTCGAGCGCGGCATCTCGGCCGCCGTCGGGCTGTTCACCTACCCGGTGCTCATGGCCGCCGACATTCTCATCGTGCGCTCGCACCTCGTGCCGGTCGGCAAGGATCAGGTGCAGCACCTGGAGATGACGCGCGACATGGCCGGGTACTTCAACCAGGCCTACGGCGAGGTGTTCCCGGAGCCGCGGGAGCTGCTCGGCGAGGCGGCCGTGGTGCCCGGCACGGACGGGCAGAAGATGAGCAAGAGCTACGGGAACACCATCGACATCTTCGCCGAGGGGAAGGCGCTGAAATCGGCCGTGATGGGGATCAAGACCGACTCCACGCCGGTCGAGGAGCCGAAGAACCCGGACACGTGCAACGCCTTCGCACTGTTCCGGCTGTTCGCCGACGGCCGCGAGGTGGAGGAGACGGCCGGGCTGTACCGGAACCCGATGCTCGGGGCGGACGGGCGGGGCGGTCGGCCGTTCGGATACGGGGACATCAAGTCATTGCTGTTCACGAAGATCGAAGCGTATTTCGCCGAGGCCCGCGAGCGCCGCAAGGGTCTGGCACGCGACCCGGGGCGGGTGGAGGAAGTGCTCCAAGCCGGGGCGAAGCGGGCGCGAGAGGTGGCCCGAGTCACGATGCAACTCGTGCGGCAGGGGGTGGGGATGAAGGAGCGGCCGGTTTGAAGTGGGGCCGGTTTCCAACCGGCCTGCGTGAACCAGGCCGGTTGGAAACCGGCCCCACAAGATCGCGCCATGCGCGAATCAATCCCCTTCGCGTCACGCCGCGGCCCCGCAAAACCAGTCCAACCGGTCGAACCTGTCCTACCCTTGGGCGAGCCGGTGCCGCCGGGCCACCTCGGGCGGCGGCCACCGGCCGGCCACGGCGCCCACCCATGCCGCCTCCGTCAGTCCCGTCCGAGGGCGCCGTCGTCGGCGTCGCCTGCCCGCACTGCGGCCACCGTCTCAGCTTCCGCAACGCGAAGCCGGGCCGCTTCCGCCCGAAGTGCCCGGGGTGCGCGCGGGCGTTTCTCCTGACCGTTCCGGACGACACCCGTTGCGGCTGCGTCGTCGCCCCGATCGACGGCCCCAAGACCGCCGCCGAGGAAGTCGGGCGCACGATCGCGAACCGCCCGGCGCCGCCGGTGTCCACGCCCGCGCCGAAGTCCCACCTCGGCTCGTCCGTCGTGCCACTGATCCCGCCGGCGGACGAACCGGAGAAGGACTTCGCGTCGCCGCCCGCATCGGTTCCCGGCTACCGCATCGAGAAGGAACTCGGCCGCGGCGGCATGGG
>DASPHQ010000736.1:0-6508 GCA_035629595.1 Urbifossiella sp.
CTTGGTGTCGACGCCGGCGTAGTCGTCGTACTTGAGGTTCGGCGCTGTGATGCCGTGGCCGACGAACGCGACGCCGGCCGCGAGCTTACCGCCGCTGCTGAACCCGGTGGGGGCGAACTCGCCCTTGTACTCGATGGGCACGCGCTTGTCGCCGCCGGTGAACACGAGCGTGCTCGGCCCTTCCACGTCGGGGAAGGCGAGCATCGTGAACGGCTGGTAGCTGACCTTGAGCCCCGCGGCCTTGAATTGTGCGGCGACGTGTTCGGCGGCCTTGTCGAGCCCGGCGGAGCCGACGCCGCGTCCTTCGCACTCGGGGCCGGCGAGGAAGAACAGGTCCTTCTTCATCCGCCCGACGGCCTCGGCGTCGGCCGGCAGCGGTTGGGCGACGGCCGGGGCGACGAGCAGGACGAACGCGAGCGGCAGCAAGCGGCGCATGATGCGACCCTGAGCGGCGGGGGTACGGCGGTCATTATCACCCGGCGGCGCAAGTCGGAACAGGGGTGGCGTTGGGGTGACAAGCCCGGGGGCGGTCGTCCCCGCGCTTTCGACCGCTGGCAAGATTCCCGAAAAAAATCTCCACCGGCCGCGAACCTCCTGCTGACTCCCCGCGTCCGAGAGGAGTTACCCTGCGACCGGTTCGTTCCGGCGGCAGGAAAACGTGGGTCAATCGGACGGAGCGGCTTGCGTCTGATTGCCGGACCGGGTAAACTCACCCGTCCGGCTTTCGGTCGAAGTTCGACCCCTCCGCCGGACCCTAACCCGTAACCCGAGTCCCCCTAACCGTCCCCGATGACCTCCTAGCTCCATCCGCCCGGCAGAGGCCCACAACCCCTGCCACAACCGTCCGCCGGAGGCCCGCAATGTCCACGACCCTGAAGACCATGACGAAGACCGAGACGGCCGTCAGCGTGAAGCTGACGACCCCGGCCGATCGCATCGGTCGCGGGCTCGTCGCGTTCGCGGTTCTGCCGGCGGACCACCTGTCACAGGGGCAATTCCCAATGCCCCTGTATCCGGCCTCGGACAACGCCGAGGGCCGGCAGGTGCCCGCCGAACGAATGCGGGCAGCTGCCGAGCCCCCGGCCGGTCCGGTCGGACGTCTCGTCCCGGTAACCCCGACCCTCGGGCGGCCCGGGTCGCTAACCACCAGTTCCGACAGGAGCTGGCAGGTGGCGGCCAAACGGCCGGCGCGGGCGGGAGACGCCGCGGTGTCCCGTCGATCCTTACGGCCCGGCTGCGACTGCCAATCGCCCGGCCAGGGGTTCGACACACGGCCCGCAACGCGGCTCCCGTTCACGACCCCGACGGTCGGAAAGTGAGGTGACCCACGGCATACGCGACGTGAACGGCTCCCTGGAACGACCCACGAGAACCCGGCCGCCGGGTTCGACTGATAGACCCCAGACCGTGCTGCGCGTGTGGTGTAGGTCACGACCGGACAACCACTGATTTCGCTGGTTCCTGAGCGAGTGCTGGCCCGCGGCCCGGCCGCGCGGCGGGCGGGTGCCCACCGGACAGACGGGTGATTCGTCACCCAGTCGTCCTGGGCATCACCCCCCGTCCGCAACGCCACCTGTGCCGCCGGCCCCTCGCACCGAGGGACGCGCCGACGACGCCGCGCCACGCGCGGGTTCGGCCGTCCCCCGGCCCGGTTGCCGCTGTCCCCCCACCCCTGATCCGGGGCGGGTCGGCCGGCCGGGTCGCGGGTTCCCGCATGCTTACTCCAACGGGAAGGATCGGGCGGAAGGTCTGAACATGAGCTGGAACGAGATCACCGTCCTGGTCGAGCAGGCGAAGACGGGCGACCGGGCGGCGTACGGCGAGCTGGTCACCCGGTTCCAGGGGAGCGTCTACGCCATGGCGCTGGCCCGGGTGCGGAACCCGCTGGAGGCCCAGGAGCTGGCGCAAGACGTGTTCGTCCACGCCATGCGGAAGCTGCCGCAGCTGCGGGACCCGCGGTGCTTCGCCGGCTGGCTGCGGCGGATCTGCGCCCGGATGGCGATCAACCGGCTGACCCGGCGGGGCGTCCTGTTCGGGGCCGAGACCGAGCTGCTCGACGCCGTCCCGGCGCGGGTGCGGGCGGCGGAGGACGAGTACGCCGTCGGCGAGGCGGTCGGCCAGCTCAAGGTCGGGCTGGCGCGGCTGAAGCCGCTGGACCGGGCGACCCTGGAGGCGTTCTACATCCGGGGGCGGAGCCTGAAGCAGATCGCCCGGGAGTTCGAGGTCCCGACCGGGACGGTCAAGCGGCGGCTGCACGTCGCCCGGGCGCGGCTGAAGGAGGTCCTGGAGGGGATCGACCCGACGCTGGCCGAGCAGTTCGCCGAGGAGGGCGAGCTGGCGGGCGTGTAATGTGAGCGGGAAACCGCCGCGGAGCCCGGGGGCGCGAGCCCCCGGGCTTTCGCGTTTTCTGGTAGGATGACGCGGTCACCCGGGGGCCGACCGATGCCGCTCCGCGACCACTTCCACCCGCCAATCTCGACCCGGAAGAGCTGGTCGAGTGCTCTGGCCGGGTGGGCGTGCGAGCTGACCAAGCGGCTGAACCTCTCAGTCCTCCCGACGGGAATCGATTGCTGGCCGCACATCCTGCGCGGGCATCCGGTTGACCTGGAGACGGAAGCCGACGCGCCCGACAATCCCACGGTGGTCGGCGGCGAGGGCCGTACGTCCTTCACGCCGACCGGAGTTCCCCTGACCGGCGCGGTCGCGCTTCTCGAACAGGATGTTTTCGAGGTGCAGGTCTGCCGGAACGACGGTGGGTGGAAGCTGGTCGCGGCGATCGAACTCGTCAGCCCGGCGAACAAGGACCGGCCGTCGAGCCGGCGGACGTTCGCCACGAAGGTCGCTGCCTACCTTCAACGGGCGGTATCGGTCGTGGTGGTGGATGTTGTCACCGAGCGAGCCGCGAACCTCCACGACGACCTCGTTCAGCAGCTCCAGCTCGCCGACGGGTTCGCGTGGCAGTCGCCGACGGGCTTATCCGCGGTGTCGTACCGGGTGGTGCGCGAAAACGGCGCCGAACGGCTCGACGGATGGCCGTTCGCACTGGCGCTCGGGGAGCCGCTCCCGACCGTGCCGCTGTGGCTCAACCCGGTGCTGGCCGTGCCGCTGGAGTTGGAGCCGACCTACGAGGAAACCTGCGACGCCCTTCGCATCGCCTGACGCGGTCGGCTCCGGTATCATCGGGTAGAATTGGGATTCGACCCCCCCCACGGACGGGAGCGCATGTTCGCGACGTTGTCCTTCCTCTCCCGCGCGAACGTGGTGAACCGGCTGACGCGGTCCGACCCGGCCGCGGTCGCCCGCCTCTGCGAAAAGCGCTTCCGCAACCTCCTCCGCGCCGCCGTCCGGGCGCCGCTCTACCGCGACAAGTTCCGCGGTCTCGACCTCGACCGCGTCCCCCTCGAGGCGCTCCCGACGCTCGACAAGTATGAGGCGATGGCTCGGTTCGACGAGTGGAGTACCGACCCGGCCGTCACCCTCGGCGCGGCCGAGGCGTTCGTCGGCGACTTCGCCAACGTCGGCAAGCTGTTCCTCGGCAAGTACGTGCCCATGCACACATCCGGCAGCAGCGGCCGGGCGGTGGTCCTCGTCCAGCCGCGGGCCGCCGTGGACCTGCTGTTCATGATCCAGATGACGCGCGGCAACGCGACCGGCGACACCGGCGTGCGGGAGGCGTATCGCAAGTTCCGCAACCCCGCCCGCCTCGCCATCGTGACGCTGAAGGAAGGCTTCTACCCGACCGGGGCGACGTTCGAGTTCTACCCCCGGCAGCTGCGCCACTTCGTCCACCTCCGCCGGCTGTCGCAGACCGACCCGGACGTGGTCAAGAAGCTCAACGACTACTCGCCGACGGTCCTGACCGCCTACGCGACTGCTCTGCTGGAGCTGGCCGACGAGTTCGAGGCGGGCCGGCTGAAACTCCCCGCCCTGAAGCACGTCGTGAATAATAGCGAGCTGCTGACCGAGCCGGCGCGGGAGCGGTTGCTCAACGTATTCGGTGTGCCCGTGTTCAACAATTACGCAACCGCCGAGTGCATGCACTTGACCACGGGTTGCCCGACCGACCCGGGGATGCACGTGAACGCCGACTGGTCGATCCTCGAAGCCGTGGACGCGGACAACCGGCCGGTGGCTCCCGGAGTGCCCGGGGCGAAGGTACTGCTGACGAACCTGGCGAACCCGGTTCAGCCGGTGATCCGCTACGAGGTGCCGGACCGGGTGACGCTCGCGGCCGGCGCGTGCCGCTGCGGCAGCCGGCTGCCGCGCGTCGAGCGGGTGGAAGGGCGGGGGCAGGAGAACTTCTGGGCGCGCCGCGGCGACGAGTGGGTGCGGGTGGACGCGTTCATCATCAAGGCCGCGCTCAACTACTGCACCGACTCGTTCGACTGGCAGGCCGAACAGGACGAGCCCGGCGTCATCCGGCTGGCGGTCGCCGTGCTGCCGGGGCGCGAGTTCGACGCGGCCCGACTGCGGTTCCGCCTCGACGAACAGTTGGCGCTCTACAGCCTCACCGGGCTTGTGCGGATCGAACCCCGGACGGTATCACGGATCGCCCCCGACTCGCGCACGGGGAAGGTGCGCCGCTCGATCTGCCGGACCGGCCCTGTCGAGACGACCCGATGACCTCCCCCGCCGCCCTGGTCTCCGCCCGCAAGCTGTCCTGGGCCGACACCCTCCGCGGACACGCCCGCACGGCGCCGGTGATGCTGCTGGTACCGGGGACGTTTCTGGCGGTGTACCTCGGCGCGCCGTGGTGGGCAGTCGCGCTGTTGCTGGCGGTGCAGTTGCACTTCATGCACGCCTGCCTGATCGGCTTCCACGAGGCGGCGCACTTCAACTTCGCGCCGGCCCGGCTGTACAACGAGGTCTGCGGCTGGCTCCTCGGCACCAGCTCGTTCATGAGCCTGGCGCTGTACCGCGCCGTCCACCACACGCACCACGCCTACTTCGGCACCGACCGCGACGAGGAGCTGTGGCCGCACACCCGCCCGGACGCCCCGCGCCGCTTCCGGCGGTTGATGGCGGCGGTCGAGCTGGGATTCGGGCTGATCGCCACGCCGCTGCTGTTCCTCCGCTCGTTCCTCCGCAAGGGCGGGCCGGTGCGCGAGCCGCACGTCCGGCGGCGGGTGTGGGTCGAACTCGCGGTCATCGCCGCGGTGTGGACGGGAACCGTGGCGGCGGTGGCGGCGCTCGATCTGTGGGTGCCGTTCGCGGTGGCGTGGGTGATCCCCGCGTTCGTGGTCGGGAACGTGACGACGTGGCGCAAATACATCGAGCACGTCGGCCTGACTGGCGACGGCCCCGCCGGGCTGACGCGGCTCGTCGCCGCGTCCGACCCCGCGGGGAAGGCGCTGTCGGTGCTGCTGTTCCACGAGCCGCTGCACGGCGTCCACCACCTGTACGCCGGCCTCCCGAGCGGGCGTCTGCCGGCGTTCGTGCCCGACCTGCCGGCGGAGGGGCGTGCGTTCCCGTCGTACCGGGCGGCGCTCGTGGATTTGTTGAAGGGGCTTGGTGACCCCCGCGTGGGGCCGCAGTGGGACACCTCGAAGCCCGGGGACGGCCGTCCCCGGGCTTTCAGCCCGAACTAGCGCTTGCCGCGGCCGATGCCGTAGTAGGTGAACCCGTACTGCGCCATCGTCCGCTCGTCGTACACGTTGCGGCCGTCGAAGATGACGTGGCCCGCGAGCAGCCGACGGATCAGCTCGAAGTCCGGGTTGCGGAACTCCGGCCACTCGGTCACGATCGCCAGCCCGTCGGCCCCTTCCAGCGCCCCGTACGGCTTGTCGGCGTAGTAGAGTTTCTCTCCGTAGAGCGCCTGCACGTTCTCCATCGCCTCGGGGTCGTGGACGCGCACCTTCACCCCCGCCGCGAGCAGCGCGTCGATCAGCGCCAGCGCCGGCGCCTCGCGGATGTCGTCGGTCCGCGGCTTGAACGCCAGCCCCCACACGGCCAGCGTCTTGCCCGCCAGGTCGCCGCCGAAGTGGGCGCTGATCTTGCCGAACAGCACTTGCTTCTGGTCGTCGTTGACCGTGTCCACGGCCTGCATCAGCTTCAGCGGCAGGCCGGTGCGGCGGCCCATGGCGATGACCGCCTCGATGTCCTTCGGGAAGCACGACCCGCCGTAGCCGGGGCCGGGGAAGAGGAACTGGAAGCCGATCCGCTGGTCGTGGCCGATGCCCTTGCGCACGTCGTTGATGTCGGCCCCGAGCCGGTCGCACAGGTTCGCCATCTCGTTGATGAAGCTGATCTTCGTGGCGAGCATGGCGTTCGCGGCGTACTTCGTCATCTCGGCCGACTCGGGCGTCATCACCAGGAACGGCCGCTCGGTCCGCAGGAACGGGGCGTACAGCTCGCCGAGTACCTTCGCCACCTCCGGCTTGCGGACCCCGACGACGACGCGGTCCGGCTTCATGAAGTCGTCGATCGCCGCCCCTTCCTTGAGGAACTCGGGGTTGCTCGCGACATCGACGTGCGGGCACCCCTTCGCGGCGAGTCGCCCGGCGACCTG
>DASPHQ010000737.1:0-3480 GCA_035629595.1 Urbifossiella sp.
GCCGGCAGGGTGGCCAGCGCGATGGCGACGCGGTTCTGAACGAGCACCTGGGCCACGTCCGGGTCGGTGCCGACGCGGAACGTGACCGTCAGGCGCATGCTGCCGTCGTCGGTGCACTGCGACTCCAGGTACAGCATCCCCTCGACGCCGTTGATCTGCTGCTCGATGGGGGCGGCGACGGTCTCGGCGACGGTGCGGGCGCTGGCCCCGGGGTACTGGGTGGTGACGACGATTTGGGGCGGCACCACGTCCGGGTACTGCGCGACCGGCAGGGCCGACAGCGCGAGCACGCCGACGAGCGTGGTGAGGACGGACAGGACGATGCCGAAGACGGGGCGGTCGATGAAGAAGTGGAACGCGCTGTGCGGCGTGGGAGTGTGAGTGTGGGTGGCGGCGGACATTAACATCCTCAGTGCGCTTCAGGAGGGGCACAGGTGGAAAGCCCGGGGACGGCCGTCCCCGGGCTTCGCCGCGCGGTCACGTCACCGATTTTCACTCGCACTCGCACTCACGGCTGCACCTTCACCTTCACCCCCGGGCGCAGCCGCAGGATGTTCGACGTCACCACCCGGTCGGCCGCGGTCACGCCGGACCGCACCACCACCCAGCCGCCGTCGGCCTGCCCCAACTCGACCGGTCGGACCGCCACCTCGTCCTGGTCGGTCAGCACGTACACCACGCGCTGCCGGTCCTGCGCCACCGCCGCGTGCTCGGGGATCATCAGCGCCTTCCCCGCGGCGCCGGCGCCCATCCGCACCCGCACCGAGTCGCCGGGGGAGAGGCGCTTGTCCGCGTTGGTGAACTCGGCCCGCAGCGTCCGCGTGCCGGTCCCGCGGACGAGCTCGGCGTCCACGAACGTGAGCGCGCCCGACCGCTTGAACGCGGTCTCGTCCTTCTGGGCGATCGTGACCTCCATCGGGGTCACCTTCGGGTCGGGGATCAGCTTCTTGCCGAAGATCTGCTCGCGGTACCACAGCGACGTGTTCTCGTCGATCTCCCAGGTGGCGTACACCGGGTCGGTCGGCACGACGTCGACCATGACCGTCTGGTACGCCGCGACGGCGTCGCCCTTCTGCACGCGGGAGAGGCGCGCGACGCCGGTGGCGGGGGCGCGGATGGTGCAGTAGTCGAGGTTCTTCTGGGCCTTGGCCTGGGCCGCGAGGGCGGTCTGCTTGGTGGACTCGGCCACCTTCTGTTGGGCCTTCGTGACCGCATACGTGGCCTCCTTCTCGTCCTTGTTGGAGGCGCTACCGCCGCCCTTGGTGAAGGCGTCGAGCTCGCGGTCGAACTGCACCTTCGCCAGGGCCGCGTCGGCCTTCGCCTTCACGATGTCGGCCTCGGCCTTGGCCAGGCTGGCGACGGCGCTGTCGACGTCGGCCTGGAACAGCACCGGGTCGATCCGGTACAGCACCGTCTCGTCCTTCTTGACCGGCTTCCCCTCGGTGAAGTCGCGGCTCAGGAGCACGCCGGTCACCTGCGGCACGACGCGGACGGGGTCCTTCGGCTCGATGCGGCCGGTGAACTCCTTGTACGGGGCGGAGTCGCGCTCGGCGGGGCGGACGACGGTGACCGTCGGCGGCTCCGGCGGCTGGAGCGCGGGCGGCTTGGCGCAGCCGGCGAGCGCGGCGAGGGCGAGGGCGAGCCCGGCGGGCGGCCGGTGAGACCGGGGGAGCGGCATAATGGGCTCCGGGTGTGCGGTAATTAGGGTTTAATTCTATCCACCCGACCTGGACATCAGAAGCAACCGGTTTACGTCGTGATCGTGGCGGAGGCTCCTTCCGGTCACCAGCGGCCGGCGCGTGCGCCGCCGACGTGCAGCGTTTCGCCGGTCACGAGCGGTGCTGACGTCTGGTCGAACACCGCCTCGACGACCTCCCGCACCTCCCCCATCCGCCCGACCGTGTGCAGCGATGCTTCAGTCCTGTGGGTTTCGCCTGCTACGACTCTGGACAGCCGTCCGCGTGGCCCGGCGGGCGGCATGTTCCGCGGGGCCAACGTACTCCCGCGCGAACCGTTTTATGAGTCCAGCCATTCCAGCCGACGGGGCGCGAAGGCCAACAGCCTTTTCGCTTTTGTGTTCGACGCCCCCCGGAGCCTCGTGCCGTAGTGCACGGCGTCCTCGCCGCCTCGCTCCCGCCCCTCCTGCTCCGTCACCCGGGGCGGGGGTGGGGCACCGACCCGCCGCGCGAACGCCGGCAGCCAGCGGCTGACCGGGGACGGGTCGGCGTCGACGACGTGATACACGCCCGGCGGGGCCGTCAGGGCGGCGACCGTCGCGGCCGCCGCGTCCTCGATGTGGACCCACGACCAGACGCCTTCACCCGCGCCAACGATCGTCAACTCCTGTTCCCGCGCCTGGCCCGCGGCCGCGCCGTCCGGGCTGTACCAGGTGCCCGGCCCGTAGAAGAACCCGTACCGCAGGGCGACTCCTTCGATCCCCCCGCGCCGAGCACCCGCGACTCCAGGTCGGCGTAGGCCCGCGCGCTCGCCGCCACGCGGGGGCCGGCGGCATCGACCGCCAGGCCCTCGGACTCGTCGGCCAGCCCGCGGCCCGCCGTGAGGAAGAAGCCGCTGGACTGCTGGACGTACCGCCGCGCCCCGCACGCCCGCGCGGCCCGGTGGAGGTTCCCGCCGCCTTCGAGGCGCAACTTCCGGTCGTCGGCCGCGGCGGCGGCCATTCCCGCCGGGTGCCGGGGCAGTGCCGTCAGCTGGTCGATGACGACTTCCGCCCGCGACTCCCGGACCGCGCGTTCCACCGCTGCGGCGTCGAACGCACTGACCCGTGCGACGGCCGCTCCGAGGGCGGCCAGCGCCCTGGCCCCGCCGTCGGACCGGGTCATGCCGGTGACCGCGTGCCCCCGGCGGACGAGTTCGTCGATGAGCGGACGCCCGATCGCCCCACTCGCACCGGCGAGAAAGACGTTCGTGGTGATCCTCCCGCTTTGGCGGCCGTTGCCCGACTCGACGGCCCGCCCGCGCTGTGCGGGAGGGGCCGAACGATTCGGGCTAGACGAGGTTGATCGCGACGTCGATGTTGCCGCGGGTGGCCTTCGAGTACGGGCAGACCTGGTGCGCCGCGTCCACCAGCTCTTGCGCGACCGCGCGGTCCAGGCCCGGCAGGCTCACGTTGAGGCGCGCCCGCAGGAGGTAGCCGCCCTCGTTCGTGCCCAGGTCCACCTCGGCGTCGATGGCCCGCCCGGCCGGGAGGGCGACCTTCCGCTGCGCGGCCGCCAGCCCGATCGCGCTCATGAAGCACGCCGACCAGCCGGCGGCGAAGAGCTGCTCCGGGTTGGTCCCGCCGCCCGCGGCACCGGGGTTCGAGAGCTTGACGTCGAGCCGGCCGTCGGAGCTGCGGGACGCGCCGTCCCGGCCGCCAGTCGTGTGGGCCTTCGCGGTGTAGAGCACCTCGTCGATCGGGGTCATGACAGACTCCTGTTCGGACAGTTGTGAATTGCAACTGACGGGGTATACTGACGGCGT
>DASPHQ010000738.1:0-8241 GCA_035629595.1 Urbifossiella sp.
TCGCCGCTTGCGGCGTTGCAACGCCGCAAGCGGCGAACCGCCGGGCGCCCTTGAGTCCGCCCGCCCGCCGGTTTACACTCCAATCCGACTCGCAGTCCGGTTCCTCTCCCCACCCTCCGCCCCGGAGGCCCGCCCGTGCCACGTCTGCACGCCCTCCTCGAATGCGTCGGCCAGGCCCTGTGTGAGAAGGGCCGCAAGGCCCTCCGCGGCCAGTGGCCCTACGCCGACATCATCCTCGACACCGCCCGCGCCGCGTTCGACCTCACCCACCGCAAGCTCCCCGGCTCCGACCTCGTCGAGGCGCTCGGCGACTGCGCCGCCTGCCCCGACCACGAGTTCGACCGCCGCGTCGGCGAACTCATCGCCGACCTCGCCGAGACGCACCACGTCCCGAAGGAGGCGCTGGCCGACTACCTCCGCGGCTTCCCGCCCACCGTCCGCCAGACGTTCCGCCGCCCCACCGACCCGGCCGGCACCACCGCCCCCGACGGCCTCACGCTGAACAAGGCCGAAGACCTCCTCCGGTTCCTGCCGCCGCGGCCGCCGCGGTTCCGCCCCGGCGACCGCCCGGCCAAGCTCGACAACTGGACCCTCACCGAGCTCCGCGGCCTCGGCGAGTGCTCCGAGGTGTGGAAGGGCGAAGACCCCGACCGCCCCGACGACTCCCCGGCGGCCTTGAAGTTCGCCATCGACCCCGAGACCCGCGAGCGCGTCGTCGGCGGCACCGCCCTGTTCCAGAAGGTGTTCGCCCTCAACGACGTGCCCGGCATCCTGCCGCTGCGCTCCGTCTACCTCGAGTCCGACCCGCCGTGCCTCGACGCCCCGTTCGTGTTCGGCTACGACCTCGCCGGCGTCATGCTCGAGTGGCGGCACCGGTACGACACGCCGAAGCCGGAGGCGGCGCTGAAGCTGATCCGCCGCCTCGCCGGCATCCTCGCCGAGGCCCACGCCAAGGGCGTCGTCCACCGCGACCTGAAGCCGTCGAACGTGCTGCTGCACCCCACCGAGGGCGGCAAGTTCACCATGTGGGTGACCGACTTCGGGTGGGGCGAGATCGAGGCTCCACGGTCGCTGGAACTGGCGAAGGCCGGGCCGCGAGGCGAGCAGCTGCGCCTCGCCCGCCGCGGCGCCTCCACCGAGGTGTACGCCTCGCCGCAGCAGATGAAGAAGGAGCCGCCGGCGCCGACCGACGACATCCACGCCGTCGGCGTCATCTGGTACCAGCTCTTGAAGCGTGACCCGGCCGAGGCGGCGCCGGTGGGGAACGAGTGGATCGAGGAACTCCGCCCGCACGGCTTCTCCGACAGCCAGGCCCGGGTGCTGCAGTCGTGCCTCGCCACCCGCCCCGACAAGCGGCCGAAGAACGCCGCCGACCTCGCCGACCAGCTCTCCCGCGTCACGGTCGGGCCGCTGCCGCCGAACCACGGCACCGACGGCTCGAAGCTGCTGGCGACGAAGCCGCCGTCGAACCCGCCGGCGAGCAAGCCCGCGTCGCCCGTCGCCACCGCCGGCGGCCGGCCGTTCGACCCGGAGGCGACCGCGTCGCAGGCGTCGGCGCTGCTGGCGTCGCTGGGCGGGTCGGTGGTCGGCAACGCCGGCCCGAAGTCGAGCACCGGCGGCCTGCGGATCGTGAAGAATTCGATCGGCATGAACTTCGTCCGCATCGCCCCCGGCCACTTCGTGATGGGCTCGGAGCCGGACGAACACGGCCACCGCGAGCACGAGGCGCCGGCGCACCGGGTGCAGGTGAGCCGGCGCATCTACCTGTCGGTGTTCCCGGTGACGCAGTCGGAGTACCAGGCGGTGATGGGGAAGAACCCGTCGAAGCACCCGAAGGGGGGCGAGTTCCAGCCGGTCGAGAACGTGTCGTGGGCGGAGGCCGAGCAGTTCTGCGCCCGGCTGTCGAGCCGGGCGGAGGAGGCGGGGCACCACCGGTCGTACCGGCTGCCGACGGAGGCCGAGTGGGAGTACGCCTGCCGGGCCGGCACCACGACGGCGTTCGCCGGCGGCGAGAAGCTGACGGGGGCGGACGCGGTGTTCAACACCGGGATGCGCGACGCCCCGAAGCACCCGGCGGCGGTCGGCGGCAAGCCGGCGAACCCGTGGGGGCTGTGCGACATGCACGGCAACGTGCAGGAGTGGGTGCTGGACTGGTACGACGAGTATTTTTACGCCGAGAGCCCGCCGGACGACCCGATCGGCCCGCCGCGGGGGATGTCGAAGGTGGCGCGCGGCGGGGCGTGGAACATGCCGGCCCCGGACTGCCGCTCCGCGGCGCGGCGGGCGTACTCGCCGGACACGCGGTCGGAGTCGATCGGGTTCCGCGTCGTACTGGTCTCGGGCTGAGGGGAATGATGAATGATGAATGATGAATGATGAATCCAGATCACCGAGCCGGGTGGTCGGCCGACTCCTGCTTCCATTCATCATTCATCATTCATCATTCATCATTCCCGGTGATCCGTGGAACTCCGCCCCCTCGGCCGCACCGGCCTCCGCGTCTCGCACCTCTCCCTCGGCGGCGCCGCCCTCGGCCAGCAGTACGGCCCCGTGTCCGCGGCCGACGCCGCCGACGTGGTTCAAGCCGCGCTCGACGCCGGCGTCAACCTCATCGACACGTCCGCGTACTACGGCAAGGGCGTGTCCGAGGAGCTGATCGGCGCCGCGCTCGCGGGCGGCCTCCGCGAGCGGGTGCTGATCTGCACGAAGGCCGGCCGCCTCGACCGCGACGCCTTCGACTTCAGCGCCGCCGGCATGCGCCGCTGCCTCGAAGGGTCGTTGAGGCGCCTCCGCACCGACGCCGTGGACATCCTGCTGGCGCACGACATCGAGTTCGCCGACGACACCGAGCGCGTGTTCACCGAGACGGCCGACGTGCTGCACGCCCTGAAGCGCGAGGGGAAGTGTCGGTACGTCGGCATGTCGTGCTACCCGCTGGGCCTGCTGCGGCGGGCGGTCGAACGGTGCGACCTCGACGTGGTCATCAGCTACGCCCACTACACGCTGCAGAACACGCGGCTGCTGACGGAGTTCCTGCCGGTCGCGGAGGCGCGCGGGGTGGGCGTGCTGAACGCGTCGCCGCTGTCGCTGGGGCTGCTGACGCATCAGGGGCCGCCGCCGTGGCACCCGGCGCCGGCGGACATCCGGGCGGCGTGCGCCGCGGCCGCGGAGCTGTGCCGCGCGCGGGGTGCCGATTTGGCGAAGTTGGGGATGCAGTTCTGTTACGCGGAGGGGCGCATCCCGAGCACGATCACCGGCACCGCGAAGGCCGCCGAGTTGGCGGCGAACTTGCGGGCGCTGGCGCAGCCGATCGACGCGGCGCTCCTCGCGGAGGTGGAGGCGGTGCTGGCGCCGGTGAAGGATCGGACGTGGGAATCGGGGAACTGGGTGGACGCAGCGCCCCGAAAACTCTGACCGGCCTTTGACACCGTTCTGGGCGTCGGCTACAATTCACCTCCTACCCCCTCCACCGGTCCCCCGGAGGTCCGCGATGTTCGCCTCGCTCCTGATCGCCGCGGCCGCCGCGCCCGCCGCCCCGCTCCCGGCCGACACCAACCCGGCCCCGGCCGGCCCCGCCCCGTGGGTCCTCCACCTCAAGGGCGACGACGGCCAGCTCCGCGTCATGGTGCAACGGCTCGTCAGCACCAAGCAGGTCCGCACAATCACGAAGAACGTCAACGGCCAGCTCGTCACCGAGCAGCAGACGGTGGACGTGCAGGTCCCGCAGCACACCCAGGTGTCGCTGGCCGACCTCGACGGTACCGTCGCCGCCGCCGACGGCTCGCCGGTCGGCCCCGCCGAGCTCGTCCGCCGGGCGCGGGACGGGGTGACGGTGCTGGTGTCGGCCGACGGCAAGGCGGTGGACCGGGCGTGGCTCCGGGCCGTCGGGCCGAACACGGTGGTGGTGGCCTCGAAGTCGCTGGGCGGGGCGATGGCCCCGCCCCAAGTGCTCAACACCGGTCGGGTGCTCCCCGTCGGCCCGTCGCCGCGGCTCACCCTCCTGACGGCCGGTCCCGACGGCACCGTGCGGGTCAGCACCCAGCGCGGGACCGTCCACTACCTCAGCACCGGCCGGATGATCATCCTCAACAACGGCGCCCCGCTGATGCTCGACGACGGCATCGGCTACGCCGGCCCCAGCAACGGCGGCACGCAGGTGCGGCCGCTCAGCGAGGTCGGGTTCGACGCCTACGACCTGACCGGCAAGCTGGTGGCCCGCGACGAGGCGGTGCGCCGCCTCCGCGCCGGCGGCCTGGTGCTGGTCGCCGCCGGCCGCTTCCCCGACCCGGTCCACCTGCAGCCGTTCCGCGGCGACCTGCTCGTGCTGGTGTCGAACGAGAACCTCACCGCCCCCGGCGCCGCGCCGACCGGCCCCGCCGCCCCGGCGGCGCCCGGGATCGAGATCAAACCGGCGATCCTGCGGGTGCAGCCGGTGGCGGCGCCAGTGCTGCGCGTCGCCCCGCTGCGGGCGGTGCCGCTCCCCGCCCCGCAGGCGCCGTAAGCACAAAAAGGCGAGCCGACCGCCGTGAGGCGGCGGGTGACGTTTCCATCACCCGCCGCCTCACGGCGGTCGGCTCGCCGAGTTGCTTCTCCCCGCACCTCACTCGATCTCGTCGCTGAACACCCGGTCGAAGTCGCCGACGCCCACCCGCATGCACAGCTGGCGGAAGGCGTCGGCGTGGTCGTCGGTCGTGTGGTGGAGGTGCTCCGCCTCGCTGATGAGCGGCAGCACCTTCCGCTTCCGCACGCCCAGGTCGCGCAGCGCCCGCCGGAACGGCTTCAGGTCCGGGGCGTACACGTGCAGCAGCTTGTGCTCGTCGAACTGCACCTCGACCGGCCGGCCGTCGGCGATCACCGCCACCCCGGCGCAGCCGTCGTGCGTCAGCAGTTCCTCGAACTCGCAGAAGTGGCTCATCAGCACCGGCATGTCGATGTGCGTGCGGCGGAAGTCGCGGTGCTCGTCGGCCCCGCGGCCGTGGCTGCTTTCCAGCACCACGTCCACCACCTCGCCGACCGGCTCCAGCAGCGCGAGGAAGGCGTCGAACAACAGGTCCGCCGAGACCGCGGCCGAGAGCATCGGCAGCCGCAGCCGGGCGGCGCGGTCGCGGTAGACGTCGGTGCGGTAGCCGGCACGTGGGCGGACGGGAACGCCCGGCCCGGGGCGCACCGCGTCCGTGAGCGTGAAGTCGCCGTACTGCTTGATCTGCAAGTGGTCCGCCAGCCGTTCGGGGTTCACGAAGCGACCTCGCGACATCGGGTAGGAACCGGCCCGGGGGAGCGTCCGGTGGTGTCGCGTCTTGGCGGGTGCGTCAGGAAAGTCCGGGCACGCAACAATAGTTCGTGTTCCCGTCGCTGGCGTCCATGCCGCCCGCATTCTAGGCGCCCCGGGTGTCCGGGAGGCGCGAAACTGCCGCCCCGCACGGACGTTCGGGATGTCGCGGCGGCGCCCGGGTCGGCCGGCGGGCGCCGCCGGGCCGGCTGCGCCGGGCGGGGTGCGGGCACGACCGCGAAGGCGGACAGTTGGGCTGGAGCCGGGGCGGGCCGGGTCCGACAATGAGCGGAGGCGCCGCGGTGCAACGCCGCAAGCGGCGGCAGAACTCGGAGGGCGACCCCGTGCGGACCTGGCTTTCCCTCATCCTCGCCCTCGCGGCCGCCGGCGACCTCGCCGCGCAACCGAAGACCAACGGCCCCATCATCATCTCCCCGAAGCGGCCGGCGGAGACCGACCCGCCCGGGTTCATCGTCATCCGCCCCGGCGGCAAGGTGCCGGCGGCCGCGGCGCAGGCGCCGACGCTGGTCACCCCCGCCGCCGCGCAGAACCCGCCGGCCGCCGCCAACCCCGACGGTGGCTTCGACTACTGGTTCGCCGCCGCGGTGGAAGGCGAGCGCATCGGCTTCCTCCAGTGGTCCGCCAAGACCGTGGAGATGAACGGCAAGAAGCTGCGCCACGGCACCAAGCACCAGCAGTTCACCGTGGACCGGTTCGGCCAGGTCGTCGTGCAGTTCGGCGAGGAGAGCACGGTCGAGACCCCCGAGGGGGAGGTGCTGCTGACGACCGCCCGGCAGGGGCTCGGCAAGGACCAGATGCTCGTCCTCACCGGCGTCGTCGAGGGGAAGACGCTGAAGGTGAAGGGCGAGGGCGTCGCGGCGATGGCCGCGGACTCGGTGCCGTGGCCGGCCGGCGTCGTCGGCGTGGCCGGCGAGGCGAAGCTGTTCGCCGGGAAGAAGCTCGCGCCGGGCGCGACCTTCGACTACCTCACGTACTTCGCCCAGGGGAACCGCGTCCTCAAGGTCACGGTCACCTTCGAGGAGACGGCCGACGCCGTGCTGTGGCAGGGCGCCCCGGCGAAGCGGCTGTCGCGCTGGACCTCGCGGATGGAACCGCTCGGCACGCTCAAGCTGCCGCCGGCGACGACGTGGGCCGACCCCGACACCGGCGAGCCGTTCCGCGTCGAGTTCGACTTCCCGGGTCTGGGCGGCAAGGTGACGTTCCTCCGCACCACCGAGGCCGCGGCGAAGGCGCCGATCATGCGGCCGCTACAGCTGTTCAACGCCCAGTCCATCCGCCTCGACCGCGAGATCGCCGACGTTCACGGCCGCACCAGCGCCGTGTTCAAGGTGACCGCCGCCCGCGACGACGAGCCGGGGACGCTGTTCCCGACGGACGGCCGGCAGGAGGTGAAGAACCTCGACGCGAAGGCCAAGACGTTCGAGCTGCACGTGCAGGCGGTGCGCGGCCCGGCGAAGGGAGCCGCGGCGCCGGCCCCGGGCGCGGAGTTCCTCGGCAGCAGCTTCTTCATCAACTGGGACAACGCGCTGGTGAAGGGGCACGCGGCGCGGGCGGTGGCGGGTCTGCCGGCCGGGGCCGGCGCGTGGGACCGGGCGAAGGCGGTGGAGCGGTGGGTGAATCAGAACATGAAGTCGGCCGAGTTTTCGCAGTCGATGGCGACGGCGGACAACGTGGCGAAAACGCTCAGCGGCGACTGCACCGAGTACGCGATGCTGGCGGCGGCGATGTGCCGGGCGGTGGGGGTGCCGTCGCGGACGGTGTTGGGGTTGGTGTACGCCCCCGGCCCCGGCGGCCGACCGTTCCTGGCGTACCACATGTGGTTCGAGGCGTTCGCCGACGGCCAGTGGCTGCCGCTCGACCCGACGCTGGGGTTGGGGGGCGTGGGGCCGGGGCACGTCAAGATCGCGGACCACTCGTGGCACGAGGAGCGGAGTTTCGCTCCGCTGTTCCCGGTGCTGCGCGTGCTGAACGCCAAGCCCGCCGTCGAGGTGCTGCGGGTGGCACCCTGACCGCCGCTTGCGGCGTTGCAACGCCGCAAGCGGCGGCTACGTCCCGCGCTTCAGGAACTCGCGCTCGATGAACGTGGTGTCCACGTTCCCCGCGATGAACTCGGGGCACTCGAAGATGCGGCGGTGAATCGGGATCGTGGTGTGGATGCCTTCCACCACGAACTCCCGCAGCGCCCGCCGCATCACCGCGAACGCCTCGGCCCGCGTCGGCTGGTGGACCAGCAGCTTCGCCACCATCGAGTCGTAGTTCGGCGGCACCCGGTAGCCGGTCACGACGTGCGTGTCGAGCCGCACCCCCGGGCCGCCCGGCGGCCGCCACGTCGTGATCACGCCGGGGCTCGGCTGAAAATCCTTGTCCACGTTCTCGGCGTTGATCCGCACCTCGATCGCCGCCCCGCGGTGGGCGATGTCCTTTTGCGCGAACGGCAGCGGCTCGCCGGCCGCGACGCGGATCTGCTCGCGGATCAGGTCGATGCCGGTGACGAGCTCGGTGACCGGGTGCTCGACCTGGATGCGGGCGTTCACCTCGATGAAGTAGAACTTGTGGTCGCGGTCCACGAGGAACTCGCAGGTGCCGGCCGAATAATACCCGGCCGACTTCGCCAGCCGCACCGCCGACTCGCACATCGCCAGCCGTACCGCGTCCGGCAGGTTCGGCGCCGGCGATTCTTCCACCAGCTTCTGGTGCCGCCGCTGCAGCGAGCAGTCTCGCTCGAAGAGGTGGACGACGTTGCCGTGCTTGTCGCCGATGAGCTGGACTTCGACGTGCCGGGGGCGGTCGAGGTACTTTTCGAGGAAGACGCTGCCGTCCTTGAACGCGGCCTCGGCCTCCGCCTTCGCTTGGTGCAGCGCCGCGAGTAGCGCGGCTTCATCGCGGGCCACCCGTATGCCGCGCCCGCCGCCGCCCGCCGCCGCCTTGATGAGTACCGGATACCCGGCCGA
>DASPHQ010000739.1:0-2304 GCA_035629595.1 Urbifossiella sp.
AACGTGTTCGTGCTGTCGAGTTCGTCGAAGACGAGGACGCGGCGGCCGACGTGTGTGGTCGGGAAGGTCCAGGTGTCGGTGGGGTTCACGGCTGGTAGTCGAGGGCGATGTCGAGGGCGGGGGCGGAGTGGGTGAGGGCGCCGACGCTGATCCGGTCCACGCCCGTCGCGGCGGTCGCGGCGATGGTGTCCAGGTTGATGCCACCGGACGCTTCGAGTTGCGTCCCGGGCGAAACCGCGTCGCGCCGGGCGACCGCGGCGCGCATCAGGTCGGGCGGCATGTTGTCGAGCAACACGATGTCGGCCCGCGCGGCCAGCGCGTGTTCGAGTTGGTCGAGCGTGTCCACTTCGACCTCCACCGGCAGGCCTGCGTTGCCGGGGGCGGCGCGGGCCAGTTCTACCGCCCGCCGCACGTCGCCACCGAGGCCGGCGAGGTGGTTGTCCTTGATGAGGACGCCGTCGTACAGGCCGACGCGGTGGTTCGTGCCGCCGCCCATCCGCACCGCGTACTTCTCCAGCAGCCGCCAGCCGGGCGTCGTCTTGCGGGTGTCGAGCACCGCGGCCAGCGTCCCTGCCACGGCGTCGGCGTAGCGGCGCGTCAGCGACGCGACCCCGGACAGCCGTTGCAGGAAGTTCAGCGCCGTGCGCTCCGCCGCGAGGATCGACCGGAGCGGGCCGACGACGGTGGCGAGAACCACACCGCGTTCGAGCCGGGTGCCGTCGGCGACGGTGGGGGTGAACGCGAGCGCGGGATCGACGGCGGCACACACCAGCGCGGCGGCAGGGAGGCCGGCGACGACGCCGGCGGTGCGGGCGACGAAGGCAGCGCGGCCGGGCTGGTCGGCGGGGATGAGGGCGGCGCTGGTGCGGTCGCCGGCGGCGCCCAGGTCTTCGGCGAGGGCGAGTTCGACGAGCCGGCGGCAGGCGGCGGCTTCGGCCGGGGTGAACGCGGTCATGCGAGTAGGATATGTAGACGCTGCACCGCCGCGAGCGGCGAAGTCGCGCTACTTCTTCCGGCTCAGTTCCTCGAAGCGCGACTCCAGCGTGGACGGGTCCACCGGCTTCGTCAGGTGGAGGTCGAACCCGGCCTCGGCGGTGCGGCGGCGGTCCTCGTCCTGGCCCCAGCCGGTCAGGGCGATCAGCACCATCCCCTTCCCCCACGCCTCGCCGCGGATGCGGCGCGCGGCCGCGTTCCCGTCCATCCGCGGCATCCCGATGTCGAGGACTGCCACGTCCGGCCGGAACGCCGCCGCCACCTCGACCGCCTCCTGGCCGTCGGCCGCGGTCCGCACGTCGTTCCCCATCATCGACAGGAGCAGCGCCAGGCTCTCGGCCGCGTCCTTGTTGTCGTCGGCGACCAGCACCCGGCGGCGCCCCGGCGCCGCCGCCGCCGCGGCTGGGCTCGCGGCCGGGCTCGCGGCCGGGTCGGGCAGCGGGCCGCCCAGCGGCAGCCGGACTTCGAACTCCGCACCCATCCCGTCCCCCCCGCTCGCCGCCCCGACGGTCCCGCCGTGCATCTCGACCAGCCTCCGCACCAGGGTCAACCCGATCCCGAGCCCGCCCTGCGACCGCCCGAGGTGGCGGTTCACCTGGGTGAACATGTCGAACACCTTCGAGAGCATCTCGGGCGGGATGCCGAGCCCGCTGTCGCGGACCCGCACCACCGCCTCGCCCCCCTCCCGCGCCACGGCCACCACGATCTCGCCCCCCTCGGGGGTGTACTTGGCGGCGTTGTTGAGGAGGTTCGCCACCACCTGCGACAGCCGGACCGCGTCCCCGTCCACCACCACCGGCTCGGCCGGCGCGTCGACGGTCAGCCGGTGGCGGCCGGCCTCGACCGCCGGGCCGCTCGTCTCGACGGCCATGCGGACCACGTCGGCGAGCCCGACCGGGGCCGTCTGGAGGCGGATCTTCCCGAGGCTGGCCCGGCTCAGGTCGAGCAGGTCGTTCACCAGGCGGACCAGGTGCGACACCTGCCTCTCGATCATCCCCCGCACCCGCCGGCTCTCCGGGTCGTCCGCGCCGGTGAGGTTCAGCACCTGCACGGCGTTGCGGATCGGGGCCAGCGGGTTGCGGAGCTCGTGCGCCAGGGTCGCCAGGAACTCGTCCTTCCGCCGGTCCGCGGCGTGCAGCTCCTCGACCAGCCGGACCGCCTCGCGCTCGGCGGCCCGCCGCCGGACCACCTCCCGCGACAGCTCGTCCACCTTCTGCGTGAGCACGGCGAACCGGTTCGGGGTCGTCTCCTTCGGGGTCAGCCGCACGAGCAACAGGGCCGGCACACCGTCGGCCGCGGGGCGGAACAATT
>DASPHQ010000740.1:0-2366 GCA_035629595.1 Urbifossiella sp.
CCGGCCGCCCGCCCCGGCCGCGCCACCCGGTCGTCCGCACGTCTCGATCGCCCGGTCGTAGACTGCGGCAGCGGCCCGCGGGTCCCGGAGGGTCCAAAGCGTGACCCCCTTATACACGAGCGCCGCTGCGAGGTGGCCCCCGGCGTCGGGCCGACCGTCCGTCAACCGCTCGCGGATCTCGATCGCCCGGTCGCAACACGCGATCGTCCCGGGGAGATCGCTCAGGGTTTCGTGGACGTACGCCTTGCCCATGTAGAGTTGAGACAACCGGGCCTCAAACCCGGACCGCCCGGTCGCGGCGAGGCGCTCGTATACGCGGATCGCCTCCCCGTAGGGTTCGAGGTCGGCGACCGCGAACGCCCGCCGGGATCCGGCCCGGGGCGGGAGGAATGGGTCGGCTTCGGCGGGTGCGCGGCCGGCGTCCCGGAGGGCCTCACGCAACGCCTCGGCGGGATCCTCCCACTCCAGGCGGAAGGGTGTCGTGCGCTCGGGGCCGCGGGCGCCGCCCGCCGGCCGCGGGGCGGCCGGCACCGGGCGCGGGTGTTCCGCACCGGTCTCACACCGGTAAATCGACCGCACCTCCTCGGCGACGTCCGCCATGCTCGCCGGGCGGTCGGACGGGTCGTCCCGGAAACACCCCCGGAGGACATCGGCGAGGGCGAGTGAGATCGCGGGGCGGCCGTCCGCGCCGTTACCCCGTACGAGGAAGTCGTCGAGTACGAACGCCGCCAGCGGCCCCGCGCCCAGCGGCCCAGCGCCGCAGGGCGGGCCCCCGTAGAACATCTCAAGTACGCTCACCCCCCACGACCAGACGTCACACTTCCGTGTCACCCGGCCGCCCGCGGCCTGCTCCGGGGCGCAGTATTCGATGGTATTGAGGCCGTCCGTCAGAGTGTCGCTCCCACCACCCGTCAGGGGTTCTGTCAGCCCGGCGGAGCAGATGCTGGCCAGACCGAAGTCGGCGACTTTGACCACCCCGTCGGGGGTGAGAAGCAGGTTGGGTGGCTTGACATCCTGGTGAACGAACCCGAGTTCGTGGACCGCGTGAAGTCCCCACGCGGACTGGATCGCCACGTCAAGGATCTGGTCGAGACGGGTCAGCTTGCCGTTCCGGACCGAGTCGCCGAGGGTGCCGCCGGCCACGAATTCCGTGAAGAGGGCCACCGCCCCTTCGATCGTCCGGAAGAAGCAGTAGGTGACGAGGTGCGGATGGTGCGGCAGGTCGGTGAGCGTTCGGAGTTCCGTGAGGAGCGCGTGGCGAGGGCGAGCTTCATTCTCGTCCGTCTTCTTGACGGCAAATCGCTGACCAGTCGATTCGCTCCTGACGAGGTAAACCACACCCATCCCGCCCGCCCCGAGCGGCCGGTCCACGACGAAGTCATCGAGGAGACGCTGCCCGGGTACCCAGGACGTGATGCCGATCAGGGGCGAGGCGTGCGCTACCATCGAGGCACCGTTTGGCGGCCGGGACTGATCGAGCGAGCAGTGCCACGTTCCTGCCGAATCGTACACCCCCTGAATAGCTGACACAATTGATTGCCGAAGCAATGCGCGAAGCAGGCCGGAGGAAGAGGTACTCCCGATCACTCTGGCCCAGCAGTGCCGCGCCCGACTCAACGCCGCCGGCACGCTCCCTCCCGAACAACTCGGTCCGTTTTGGGATTTGCTACACCGGTTGGAAGGCCGCGCGGACGATTCGCCCGAGGGTGGCACCAGAGCCGTGGACGCGCTCGTCGGCGGTGTGGCCGTGTCGTTTCGTTCTTTCGTTCAGCGGGTTGGCCGTCGCACTTCGAGTCGGGTCGTAAGCCGGAGGAGCGGGTCGTCAATAGCACCGGCCGCGATCAGGGTTCTGATCATGCCCCGCGACCGTTCCCGGCCACACAGGCCGATCATCAGCGGGTGTGACGGGCGATGTTCGACATGAGCACGGCCGTGCCCGGGCCACGCACCGTGACGGCGGCCCCACGACGGCCAGGAGTGGCCTTACGTGCCGTTGAGGAAGCGGGAGAAGGCCGCGGCGGGTTCCACGTCGCAGACCCGGGCCCAGGCGACGAACTCCGCCACGTCCACCCGCCGGTTCGCCGTCTCGCAGTTGTAGACCCAACTCTGCGGCTTAGGTCGGCAGGGCTTTCTCGATCTCCAAGATCACCTCGGCCGGGGACATGCCGACGGCGCGAACGAGCCGGATGAAGACCTCAACGGTGGGGGTCCGCTTGTCCCGCTCGAGCAGGCTGACGTACTCCCGGGTCAACGAGGCTTTCGCGGCCAAGTCCTCTTGGGTCATCTTGGCCTTCAGCCGGGCTTGTTTGAGCAGCGTGCCGAACACGCCGCCGACACTACCACTTGACGCGCGGCGGGTCTGCGAA
>DASPHQ010000741.1:0-2974 GCA_035629595.1 Urbifossiella sp.
TGGTCGGCCGGCAGCCTCGCGCCCAGGTCGATCACCCGGAGCTTCGCGTTGCCGCTCCCCTTCTTCACGGCCGCGGCCAGGTCGTTGTCGAGGCCGAGGCCGTTGATGAAGAACAGGTCGGCCTTGCGGACCAGCCGCGCATCGGTGTCGGTCGGGTTGAAGTCGTGCGGGCCGGTGGTGGTCATCATGTTCTTGACGACCGCGTCGTCGCCGGCCACGTTCACCGCCCAGCAGTAGACCGGGGCGAACGACACCACCACCTTCGGCCCTGGGCGGTCGGGCCACACGCTGTCGGAGCTGCCGCACCCGACCGGGAGGAGGGCGAAGTGCGCGGCTCCAACCACGAGCGCCGCCGCAAGCCAACGACGAGACCGAACCGCGCCCATGACCCGCCTCGGGATCGGGGATAACTTCGTAAAACCGACACCGCCATGCTACCCGGCGCGGGTCGGGAAAGCAAGTTGGTTGGCCGTGGGGCCGGTATCCGACCGGCCGTGCCTGAACCGGCCGGTTGGAAACCGGCCCCACGAAAAACCGTGGACACCACCCTTCTGGCGCGGTCTGATGGCCGCACTCCCCGGAGGATTCCCATGTCCCGCCTCGCCGCGCTTCTCGTCCTCGGTGCGCTCGCGCCGTCCGCCCGCGCCGCCGACCCGCCCCCGCCCATCGCCGACGTCGAAGGCCAGCCGCTCGCCGCCAACGCCGAGCGGCTCGGCAAGGCGCTCCAGTTCCTCGGCGCCCCGCTCGCGCCCGCGGTTGCGAAGCAACTCGACGCCGCCGTGACGGCGCGCGACGCCGTGGCCGTGCAGAAGGCGCTCGACCCGCACGTCCTGTTCGTCGTGAACCTCAACCCCGAGGCGCGGGTGAAGGTCGCCCGCGGGCCGGCCGCGGCGTCGCTCCAACAGGCGGGCTGGACGCCGGTGCTCGTCAAGGTGGTGAACGACAGCACGGTGACGAAGAAGCTGGCGCCGACGAGCCCGCAGGCCGGGCCGGTGTACAGCGGCCAGGGCCGGCAGGAGCGCGACCCGAAGGCCGACCCGAACATCGTGAAGCGGTTCCTCGAACTGGAACTGTTCACGGCGCCGCCGATGATGGCGAACCTCAGCGGGCTGCGCGTCGAGTACGCCATCCTGCTCGTCTACAGCACCGAGGCCGGGAAGCGCGAGGCCACGGTGGGGTTCGACATCGGCCAGGGGAACCAGGACCTCGGCTTCCGCGGCGAAGTGCCCGTCCTGTTCGACGTGAAGCCGGCGGTGCGCGTCCGGCTCGGCGTCAAGGACTTCGACGGCACGCCGACCGTCGGCCGGTTCACGTTCACCGACGCCGGCGGCCGCGTCTACCCGCCGCAGCCGAAGCGGCTCGCCCCGGACCTGTTCTTCCAGAAGCAGGTCTACCGCGCCGATGGCGGGTTCGTGCTGCTGCCGCCGGGCGAGTTCACCGTCGAGTACGGCCGCGGCCCCGAGTACGCGCTAAAGACCGCCAAGCTCAAGATCGAAGCCGGCCGCGACAACACGTTCGAGGTGAAGCTGGAGCGCTGGATCAACCCGGCGACGCTGGGCTGGTACAGCGGCGACCACCACATCCACGCCGCGGGGTGCGCCCACTACACGAACCCGGCCGAGGGCGTGCTGCCGGAGGACATGTTCGTTCACGTCAAGGGCGAGGGGCTGAACGTCGGCTGCTGCCTGACGTGGGGGCCGTGCTACGACTACCAGCGGCAGTTCTTCGAGGTCGGCCCGCACCGGCTCAGCGAGCCGTTCACCGTCATCAAGTACGACGTGGAGGTGAGCGGCTTCGGGTCGCAGGCGCTCGGCCACGTCAACCTGCTGAACCTGAAGGACCAGACGTACACGGGCTCCGGCGGCAGCAAGCTGCGCGGCTGGCCGACGTGGACGACGCCGCTGATGCGCTGGGCGAAGGCGCAGGGCGCCGTCACCGGCTACGCCCACTCGGCGAACGGCCTCGGCATCGACGCCCCGGCCGCGACGCGGCGGCTGTTCGTGGAGCTCGACAAGGGCACCCGCGGCTTCATCACGAAGGAGCAGGCCGCGGCCGGTCGGTGGCCGCTCCCGGAGGCGTTCGCCAAGGTGGACGCCGACGGCGACGGCAAGGTGACGGAGGTGGAGTTGGCGCAGAGCACGCAGCGGACGAAGGGGAACCTGCCGAACCTGGTGATCCCCGAGATGAACGGCATCGGCGCGCAGGAGATTTGCGTGACGAGCGCGCTGGGGCTGTGCGACTTCATCAGCGCGATGGACACGGCCCGGGTGCCGGAGTGGAACTGCTGGTACCACATCATGAACTGCGGCTTCCCGCTGAAGGTGAGCGGCGAGACGGACTTCCCGTGCATCACCGGCAGCCGCGTCGGGCAGGGGCGCGTGTACGTACAGCTCGGCAAGGTCGATCACGTCGATTACGGCCAGTGGTGCCGCGGCCTGCGCGACGGCAAGAGCTACGTCTCCGACGGGTACGCGCACGCGCTGGCGTTCGGCGTCAACGGGGTGTCACCGGGGCCGGAGCCGGTGAAGCTGGCGGCGCCGGGCAAGGTCGGGGTGAAGGCGACGGTGGCGTTCGCCGGGGAGATGCCGCTGGGCACGTCGGTCGGCGGCGCGGCCCCGGCCGGCCCGACGCGGACGGTCGAGCTGGTGATGAACGGCCAGGTGGTGGCGACGAAGGAGGTGCCGGCCGACGGCAAGCCGCACGACGTGGCGTTCGACGTGGACGTGGCGGCGAGCAGCTGGGTGGCGCTGCGGCAGTTCCCGCAGCTGCACACGAACCCGGTGACGGTGCTGGTGGGCGACAAGCCGATCCGCGCCAGCCGGGCGAGCGCGAAGTGGTGCGTCGGCACGATCGAGCGGCTGTGGTCGGTGCGCGGGCAGGGGATCGCGGCCGCGGAGCGCGAGGAGGCGGAGCGCACGTTCCGGGAGGCGGTGGCGACGTACCTGCGGATCGCGGACGAGGCGCCGGAGGGGAG
>DASPHQ010000742.1:0-2488 GCA_035629595.1 Urbifossiella sp.
GTGCCTAGCACCATGTCCGGGTGGTCGAGGAAGTAGCGGCTGATCGTGACCGTGTGGCCGTCAATCGCCTGCGGCTCGGCCCGGAGCCAGTCGCCCGCGTGCCTCGGGGGCTCGTCGAGCGACCGCTTCCGCAGGAAGACGATGTCGGTGACGACCGCCGTGCCCTCCCGCTTGAAGGCGTCCGAGGGGAGCCGGACGGCGCCGAGGAAGTCGGCCTGCGCCGCCAGGTACTCGCGGACCGCCGCGTTCTGCTTGTCGAGGGTGTAGTGGGAGGTGACGAGCGCCAGCACGCCGCCGGGCTTCAGCGCGTCGACGGACTTGGCGAAGAAGTAGTCGTGCAGGCTGTACCTCTGCCCGCGGTGTTCGAGCTTCACGTCGGCAAACGGCACGTTGCCGATCACCGAGTCGAGCACCGGCAGTTTCGTGTCCCGGAAGTCTTCGATGCGGATGTCGGCGGCGGGGTGCAGCGCCCGTGCGATCCGTCCGGAGATGGCGTCCTTCTCGACCCCGACATACCGCTTGCCGGGGAGCAGGAAGCGGCCGGTGCCGCAGCCCGGTTCGAGGACGAGGGCGCCGTCCGGGACGCCCAGCCGGGCCAGCGCCCGGTGCATCGCGTCAACGACGACGGGTGAGGTGTAGAAGGCGTTGAACGTCGTCTGCTTGGCGGAGGCGTACTCGCCGGCGGTCAGGAGCGCGGCCAGTTCCTCGCCGATCTCCCGCCAGCCGTCCTTGTAGCGGCCGGTCACGGGGTCGGGGAAGATCGACAGGGCGACCGGCCCGAAGCCGCCGAAGCGACGGAGGACGTCTCGCTCCCCGGGGGTGGCCGCCCGGCGCTCCCGCTCGACCTGGAGCAAGGTGCGGACGGCAGCGACGATGTCGCGCCCCTTGCCCTTCTCGCCGCCGGCGACGCGCTCAACGAAACTCGGCGGGGGAGGGGGGGACGGTGTCGGGGGCGGCGTGACGGGATCGGACAGGATGTCGAAGAGGGTCGGCTGGACCCGTTTTCGGTGCAAGGGTTCATTCGGCATTCACCTGGTCTTTCGCTGGGAGGGAAATGAGGCGGGGCGGGCCGGAGGCCCGCCCCGACGGGTGGAAGGTCGAAGGGCCGTTACTTCACGGCCTGCTCGGAGAGTTTGCGGCCCCTCCGGTCTGCCTCCAACTGGTGCATCACCCAGCTGTGGGCTAGGTCGATCAGCTTGGCCGCCGGCAGCAGGTCGTCGTAGCCGAAGTTGTCGGTTTCTCTCCACCCCTCGTCGGTCTTGAAGCCGCGGGTCAGCTTGACCGAGTACCAGTTGCCCTTCTCGGCGAGGTTGCGCCAGACGGTCGCCTGGAGGGTGCCGATGCGGATCTTGTGTGCGGGTGCGGTCATGGTCGTTCTCCTTCGAGTTTCAGCGGCGTGATTGCCGTCTGATGGGTGCCCGGAGAACCCGCCTGAGCCGGCAGCGCAGCGCCGGTGCAAGCGGAATTGCGGAGGGTCCGCGTGCGGAAACCGTCATTCCGCTTGCACGGGCCGGCGGCGGGTTCACACCCATCGCTCAGACGGCGACGCCTGTGGGACAGCAGGAACGGACATGACTGCGTCGAACCGTGAGACCGCTCAGGACGGCTCCCCGGCGGCCGTGCGTCCACCAGGATCGCCGAGTCGGCCGGGACGACGGGCTCGACCCGCGCCGAGACTCCACCAGGGTGCCCGCAGCACACCGCATACACCGCGCCCGCGGTCCTTAGACGTAAAGCTGCGAGCCGACTCCCCGGTCCTTCAGGAAGCGGTTCACCAGCCGCTTCGCCAGCAGGACGTTGGCCGCGCTCGCCTCCTTGCCCCAGGCTTCCACCCGGTCGTCGAACCGGAACCCCTCGGCCTTCAACGCCACCCGCTCGTCAGCCAGGGCCTTGTCGCGGAAGGCTATCAGCACGCGGGCGAACGGGACGCCCGGAGCCCGCTCCAACTCCCGGTCGATTCGGATCCCCTGCTCGGCGTCTCGGTACAGCCCGAACCAGCCCGGCCCCCGCTGTTCGGTCACCTGGCGGGCATGGCCCCCACCTTCGTCTGCCGGCCCTCCTCCGGGCGCCGGCCAAGTCTCCATCGCGCGGGCACTGGATGGGGGAGGGTCTGTCCGGTCGAGGATGCCCGTAGTGACTACCGGGTCGGGAGGGACTCGCGTGACATCCGCGGGCGGATTCTCCCCTGGGGAATGCTCAAGCTGTTCGTTGGACGAGTTCGAGTCAACGGGTTCGGCGACCGGTGCCTTCCGTGGCTTGCGGGGCATAACAATTCTCCTGTTGATGGTGTTGGCAGCCGGGCCTTTCCCGGCAGGCCAGTTGTCTAGCGCAAACACGCCTCGGTTGCAATAATTATTAGATTGTCACGATTTGGATGTGGTCATCTGAAGCATCGCCCGTCAAGCGTGACAAGCACACACCGATCGAACCACCTGGCGGCATCTTTCCGATTCTTCGGACGCGGACCGCAGTCTGGAGGACCTCGTCA
>DASPHQ010000743.1:0-2221 GCA_035629595.1 Urbifossiella sp.
GACCCGGCGAAGCTCACGGTCAAGGTCGAACTTCCGGCCGACGTCCCGCTCGGGCTGCACACGCTGCGGGTGGCGACGAAGACGGGCGTGTCGAACCTCCGCCCGTTCGTGGTGGATGATCTGACCGGCGTGGAGGAGGTCGCCACGAACCGCACGAAGGACACCGCCCAGGCCGTGCCGGTCCCGTGCGTGGTCAGCGGCAAGACCGACGCCGAGGCGTCCGACTTCTTCCGGGTGAAGGTCGCCGCGGGCCAGGCGCTGACGTTCGAGGTCGTCGCCCGCCGGATCGGCTCGCCGCTCGACCCGATCGTGGTGCTGCACGACGGGCAGACGAAGCGCGAGCTGATCGACAAGTACGCCGACGACACCCCCGGCCTCCAGGCCGACGCCCGGCTGACGCACACGTTCGCCGCCGACGGCGAGGTGATCGTCGAGGTCCGCGACACGACGTACCGCGGCGGCGCCGACTTCTTCTACCGCCTCCGCGTCGGCGATTTCCCCGGCGCGACGATGGCGTTCCCGCTGGCGGTGCAGCGCGGCAAGGACGCGAAGGTCGGCTTCGCCGGCCCCGGCGCCGAGGAGCTGCCGCCGGTGACGCTCAAGGTGCCGACGACGGCCGCGGGCGTGAACGCGGCGCCGAAGCGGGCCGGCGGTCCGAGCGGGTGGCCGGTGCCGGTGCGCGTCAGCGACCACCCGGAGGGTGTGGAGGCGGAGCCGAACAACGAGCCCATGAAGGCCACCCCGCTGCCGGTGCCGGGCGGCGTGTCGGCGAAGTTCGGCGCGAAGGGCGACCTCGACCACTTCAAGATCGTCGGGAAGAAGGGGCAGAAGCTGGTGGTCGCGGCGCTCACCTACGAGGTGAACGCCCCGACCGAGGTGCTGGTGCGCGTGCTCGACGCGAAGGGGGCCGAGCTGGCGAAGAGCAACCCGGCCGCGGTGCCGACGCGGTTCGAGTTCACGCCGCCGGCCGACGGCGAGTACGTCATCGCCTGCGAGCACCTGAATTTCCTGTTCGGGCCGAACGAGGTGTACCACCTCTCCGTGGTGCCGGCCGGGCCGGACTTCGCCGTCACGCTGGCGCTGGACCGCTTCGAGGCGCCCGCCGGCGGCGGCACGGCGGTCGCGGTGGCGAACGTGGCCCGCCTCAACGGCTACGCCGGGCCGGTGGAGTTGAGCATCGACGGCGGCCCCGACCTGAGCGGCAAGCTGACGCTGCCGGCGGGCGCGACGCAGGCGTTCGTGCCGCTGCTGGTGAAGGCCGGGGCGAAGCCGGGGCCGCTGGCGTTCCGCGTGAAGGCGACCGCGAAGGGCGACGCCGGCGAGGTGGTGCGCTACGGGCAGCTGACGGACCTGGTCAAGACGACGTTCGGCGGCATGCCGAACCCGCCGCTCGAGTTCCTGGACGGCTGCGCCGTCGCGGTGGTGGAGCGGCCGCCGTTCGCGCTGGCGCTGTCGCTCGACCCGGCGAGCCTGGAGAAGGGGAAGGCCGGTAAGCTGCTGATCTCGGCGAAGCGCGAGAAGGAGGCCGACGGCGACATCGCGCTGGCGCCGCTGTTCGCCCCGGCGAAGATCACGCTCGCGCCGAAGGGCGCGCTGGCGAAGGGGGCGACGAAGGGCGACCTGGCGGTGACCGCGGCTGCCGACGTGGGCGTCGGGCCGGCGCCGCTGGTGATCCGGGCGACGACGAAGGTGGGCGGCAAGGACTACGCCGTGACGCCGCCGCCGCTGGTGCTGGACATCATCGACGCGAAGAAGGTCGAGTCGAAGAAGGACGAGCCGAAGAAGGACAAGGACAAGAAGTGACGCCGCCGCTTGCGGCGTTGCACACCCCCGAGGCCGCCATGAGTCTGTTCCCGTCGTTCGCCGACGCGCTGCCGCTACCCGCGTTCCTGGACAAGTACGGCAGCGCGTCCGACCGGTCGCGCTGGGCCGCGGCCCACGCGGCGATCACGCTGACGGACGCGCAGAAGCAACTGCTCGGCCGGTTCACGCGCGAGACGAACGTGCTGGTGCTGGCCGGGGCGTGGTGCGGCGACTGCGCCGCCCAGTGCCCGATCTTCGAGCAGTTCGCCGAGGCCGCCCCGGCGCTGGCGGTCCGCTACCTCGACCGGGACGCCCACCCGGACGCGCAACAGGAGTTGCGCATCAACGGCGGCGACCGGGTGCCGGTGGCGGTGTTCTTCAGCGAGGACGGGTTCGAGGTCGCCCGGTACGGCGAGCG
>DASPHQ010000744.1:0-10526 GCA_035629595.1 Urbifossiella sp.
CCGGCCGCGGGCGTGTACACGATCACGTCGTCGGTCGGGTCGGCGGGCGTGCCGCGGTTGTCCACCACCGCCGTGCCGTGGTCGGGCGCCGCGACCACGGACAGCGTCAGCGGGTCGCCGTCGGGGTCGGCGTCGTTCACCAGGACGTTCACCGTCACGGCCGCGCCGCGGGTCGCGATGGCGGTATCGGCGACCGCGGCGGGCGCGCGGTTCGCGCCGGACACGCGGACGACGGCCACGTCGTCGCCGCCCTGGCTGGTGCGGAAGGCGGTGCCGGTGCCGAACTCGAAGTCGGCGGTGCCGCGGAACGAGGCGAGGAGGGTGACGTTCCGGTCGGCGTCCACGGCGATCTCCTGGCCGTGGTCGGTGCCGGCGCCGCCGAGGTAGCCGGCGTAGCCGATGCGGGCGCCGCCGGCGGCCCCGGGCAGCAGCTTCACCAGGAAGGCGTCCGACCCGCCGGCGATGACGGAGCCGTCGGTGGCCGCGAGGTTGCCGCCCGTGCTGCTGCCGGTGACGTAGAGGGCGCCGGCCGCGTCCACCGCGATGCCTCTCGCCCCGCCGTCGGCCCCGAGCGTGGTCGAGAACAGCAGCGCCGAGCCGTCCGCACTCAGGGTCGAAACGTAGGTACTGCCGCTGGTGCCGGGCACGGGGTTCATGAGCGGGTAGTCCGGCGACCCGCCGCCGCCGACGACGTGGGCGCGGCCGGCGCCGTCCACGGTGATGTCGTCCAGCCCCTCGCCCAGCGGGTCGTTGCCGCCGAGGAACGTGGAGTAGACCACGGCCCCGGTCGGGCTGAACTTCACCACGATGCCGTCGGCGCTGCCGCGGAACGAGGTCTGGTAGGCGCCGGACGTGACGGGGAAGTTGGACGACCGGGTGTAGCCGGCGACGTAGGCGTTGCCGGCGGCGTCGAGCGCGATCGCGGAGCCGAGGTCGTTGCCGACTCGGCCGAGGTAGGTGGAGAACACCAGGGCCGAGCCGGCCGGGTTGAGCCGCGCCGCGACCACGTCAACGCTGCCGCCGCCGAAGGTGCCCTGCGCCGCGTTCGCGGTCGGGAAGTCCGCCGAGCTCGACGAGCCGGTCAGGTAGACCGACCCGGCCGCGTCCACGGCGACGTCGCGGACGTCGTCGTGCATCCCCCCGCCGAGGTACGTCGCGTACACGACCGCGCCGCCCGGGGTGAGCTTCACCACGAGCCCGTCGGCCGAGCCGCCCGCGAACGTCGTCTGCGCGGCGCCGGCGGTCGCCAGCCCGGTCGAGGTCGTACTGCCCGCGGCGTACACGTTCCCGCTCGGGTCCACGGCCAGGGTGAAGAAGTAGTCCGCGTCCGGCCCGCCCACCCGCGTGACCCACGCCAGGTTCCCGGCCGCGTCGTACTTGGCGACGAACCCGTCGGTCCCGCCGGCGCTGGTGAGCGGGGTCGTGCCGGTGCCGGAATCGAAGTCCACCGTCCCCTCGAACTCGCCGGCGACGTACACGTTCCCGGCCGCGTCCACTGCCAACCCCGAGCCCACGTCGCCGCCCGTCCCGCCGAACGCGAGCGGGAACCGCGGCACCGGCGGCGGGTCCGACACCTGCGCCGTCAGCCCCGCCACCGCGACGCCGTTGTAGACCGGGTCGGCGCTGGCCGCGGCGTGCGCGACCGTGCCGACGTGGGCGCCCTCGCCCACGCCGTCGGCCACCGCGGTGACGGTCACGGTCCGCGGCGTGTCCCAGTCGTCGGGCGTGAACGTGACCGAGCCCGGCGCGACACTCAGCTGCCCGTCGGGCGTGATCGTGACGGTGACGGCGGTCGTCGGCCGTGCGGTCAGCAACAGGGTGTAGGTGTCGGTAGCGCCGCCCTCGACGACCGCGGTGCCGCTTCCCGTCGCGCGGACGAGCACGCCGCCGGGTTCGTTGTCGATCACCTCCAGCCCGTCGCTTCCCGTCACGAACGCGGCCGCCGTCACGGTGACGGTCACGGTCGCGGTGTCGCCGGGCACGTCGTTGTCGAGCACGGTGACCGGGACGTCCACGGCGTCCTGCCCGGCCGGGATCACCGCCGTCGCCGGCACCGACACCCGCCCGGGGGCGGCGCTGGTGAGGTTCACGGTGACCGCCGCGCCGGTGTCGGCGTTCACCCGGGCGACGCGGACGAACACCACGCCGGCGCCGGCGCCCTCGACCGCGTTCGCGTCGGTGAAGCCGACCTCGAACGTCGGCTTCGCCACCTCGCCGAGCAGGTTCACCCAGCCGACCGAGCCCTCGTGCGGGTTGTTGTGGCCGAACCGCAGCCCGGCGAACGCGGCGCCGGTGGTGCTGCTGTACGTCAGCGTCACGCCGCGGCTGTCGCCCGGCGGGATGCTGAACGTGGTCGGCCCCGCGACGGTGAACGACGCCGCGCCGGCGCCGTACAGTTCGAGCCCGGTCACCTCCAGCGCGGCGTTGCCGTCGTTGTGGATGGTGATGGTCTGCGTCGTGCCGGCCACCGGGGAGGCGAACCGGCCGAAGTCGATGAAGTGGTCGTCCGCGGTGCCGCGCGAGTCGGTGACGCGGAGGATCGGCTGCCGCGGCGGGCCAAGGGTGAAGGCCAGCCCACGGAGGTTCTCCGCGACGCTGCCGCCGGGGTTGCTCTGCCACACCGCGAACACCGTGTCGGAGCCGGTGCCGGCGAGCACGGCGCGCGTCTGCGGGTGCGCCCGCTGCTGGTTCAGCAGGTACTCCGGCCCGGTACGCGAGCCGTCCGCGCGGAACGCCTGCGCCGCAATGCCGCTGCCGTCCGTCTCCACGGACGTGGTCCACGCCACCACGAACTGCCCGTCCGCGCCGAACGCCACGTCCGCCTCGAAGTCCAGCGGCGTGAGCCCCTGGCTGACGGTAATTTCACTCCCGAGCAGCGTGTCGTCGGCCGCGAGCCGGCGGGCGCGGATGCTCTCCACGCCGGAGCCGGTGTGGTTCTTCCACGTCACCACGGTCGCGCCGTCGGGGGCCACGGCGAGCGACGGGTACAGCGCCCGGCCTGGGCCGTTGATGCGGAACTCGGCGCCGGCCGCGGAGCCGCCCGCCGTGAAGCGCCGGCCGAGCAGCGCCAGTTCGCTGCCGGTGTCGCTGTGCCAGATAACGAGGAACGAGCCGTCCGGCCGGAATGCCACCGCCGGGCCACCCTGGTAGCGCGCGGTCGTGGTGTTGACGTGAACCACCGAGCCGACCACGGCGCCGGCGGTGCTGACGAGGCGGGCGTAAATGCCGCCGTCGGGGTCGCCGTTGTTGAAACTCGTCCACACGACGACGAACGAGCCGTTCGGCGCGACCGCGACGCGCGGCTCGCCCGACAGCACGCCCGCCGGCCCGACCAGCACCTCGCCGGTCGTCGGGTCCCCCGCGGCGTCGTACTTCCGCAGGTAAATGTCGTTGCCGCGGCCCCACACGACGGCGAACGAGCCGTCGACCGCGACCGCGACGCCGGGCCGGCCGGACGGCTCGCCGGTCGTGTTCACCGTGACCACGCCGCCGGCCGGCTGGCCGTTCGCGGCGTATCGCTGGAAGCGCAGCTCGCGGGTGCTGCCGAAGTTGAGCCACGCCGCGACCGTCTGCCCGGCGGCGTTGCGGCCCACGCCCGCGTAGCTCTGGTCGCCGAACCCCTCGGCGACGGAGAACTCCGTGCCGCCGCTCGGGGTGAAGTTCGGGTCCACGTCCACGTCGATGACGTAGTCGCCTGCCGTCACCTCGTTCCCGTACACGGTGACTGTGTACGTCTCGCCCGGCCGCGCCGTCAGGCCGACGAGCTGTTCCGCGCCGCCGCGGCCGGCCGCGTTCGCAACGCCGATCACGGTGCCGGTCGCGTCGGTGACGCGGAGCGTGGCGTCGAGGTTGGCGAGGTTCGGCAGCAGAGTCAGGCGCACGGTCATGGTCGTGGCGTTGACCGGCGTGTCGAACTGGTAGTGGGCGTAGCGGGCGTTGCTGGCGTAACTGCCGGACCGCGAGCCGACCGACTCCAGCCCGAACAGCTGGATCCGCCCGAAGGCGTCGCGCACCGCCTGCTGCACGCGCAGCCGGTAGTCGCCGGCGGTGGGGCCGTCGGCGCGGACGACGAGGAGGTACTGGTTCCCGCCGGTGAGCGTGTGGACGAGCCGCGGGTTGCCGGCGCCGCCGCCGTCGTCGTCGGACGCGAGCAGCGTGGCGTTCGCGGCTCCGTTGTAGAAGTACAGCCCGGCCTGGGCGTCGAAGTCGCCGCTCACGTCGAACACGAACTCGCCGGTCTGCGCGGGGGTGAGCAGGTAGTAGTGGAACTCCCCGGCCGAGGCGAGCGTGGCGTCGTGTTCGAGAACGCCGCCGGGCGGCGTGACGACCTGCCGCAGCGCGGCCACGGGCACCGGCACGATCTCGTCCGGCAGCGTGCGGGCGTCCGGGTCGAAGTCCACGCGCAGGTCGAACGCCCCGGCGCTGCCGTACATGCCGGTGACGGTGACGTAGTACGTTTGCCCCGCGACGACGGGCACGTCGGCGAGCCGGTCGTCGGCCCCGGTGCCGGCGAGGAAGGCGGTGGCGACCGTCTCGTGCGCCGCGTTCTCGACGCGCACGAACCCGTCGAGGATGCCCGCCACGTCGAGGACCACGCCCATGCGGGTGGCGCCGGCCGGGGCGGTGACGGCGAAATACTTCACGTCGTTGGAGAACGCGACGGTGTTGGCGGCGGACGCCGTGTGGAGCGGCGCCGCGGGGGCAAGCGTGGCGGCGACGACCTGGTTGGGGCCGGTCACTTCCAACCCGTAGGCGCCGAACGATCCGTGCTGCGCGGCGACGACGAACAGGTACGTCGTGCCGCCGAGGAGGGTGCGGGTGAGTTCGGCGTTGCTGCCGGAGCCGTTGTCCTCATCGAAGGCGAGGAGCTGGCCGGTGGCGGCGTCGTACACGCCGAGTACGGTGTCGGTCGAGCCGGTGGTGCGCACGGTGACCCCGCCGCCGGTGGCGAGTGTGAGCTGCCAGATGTCGGGCCGGTGGCGGGTGAGGGTGTAGTTCTCCTCGGAGTAGGCCACGTCGCCGTTGCGGTGCGGGACGATGCCGAAGTTCGGCTTCGTGGCCGGCGGCAGGCCGGCCGGGAGCTGCGGCGGCGGGGCGGCGGGGTCGATGACCTGGAACGTCGCGGTGACGAGTTCGCTGACGTTCCCCTCGTCGTCGACGACGCGGAACACGAGGGTGTAGGTTCCGGGTGCGAGGTCGCGGGTGGCGACGGTGGCGCGGAACCCGCCGTCGGGGTTGTAGTCGACGGCGACGAGTTCGCCCGCGTCGGGGTGTGCGTTGCCGTCGTCGTCGAGGAAGCCTTCGAGGCGGACGACGCGGCCGTCAGCGTCGGCGGCCCCGATGGCGGTGGCGACGACGAGTTCGCCGCGGAGGACGCTGGCGGATCGCAGGTCAACGCGGGTGAGGGTGGGCGCGACCTGCGTGCGGCCGGGCCGCGGCGAGGTGGAGACGTACTGCACGCCGCCGAGGGCGATGTCGGTCCCGAGGCTGGCGACGAGGGGGCTGCGAGTGTAGACGGCCGTGGGTTCGTCCGGGTCGGACGGACCGGAATGGTACGCCTCTCCCGCGGAGCCGTGAAGTTGCGCCACCGCGACCGCGGTCGGGTTCCCGCCGATGAGCCGGAGGAGCGTATCCTCGTTCTCCTCCTTGACGATGATCCAGTCCCACCAGCCGGACAGTGCGGTCTGGTCCGGGTCGTTCGGCTCAGGTAGCACGAGCCGAGCGCCCTCGAATTTATTGCTGAATGCTTCGCCGACATGATTGATGGTGATTTCGACCGTGTTGGACCGGTCGGGGAGCCGGAGTTGGTTGGGGCTGACCACCTGGTTGACAACAGTGCCGGGCAGGTCCGGGTCGATGTTCACAAACCCCTTCTCGCCACCCCCCTGCCCAGGCCCGATGCCGACGACCTCGTCGCTCTCGGAGGTGAAGTTCGTAATCTTGAGCCGGCTCGCCGGGATACAACTGAATTCCTGTTCGGTGGACCCCGCCGCGTCGTGGATGTTCGCGCCAATGAACACCAGCTGGTTCAGGAAGTAGTCCTCGTTCTCCGCGTGGAGCGACAGGGCCGCTGTCGTCACGACCGTGCCCTGGCTGTGGGCGATGATGTTGACGCGACTGGCGGCGGATGAGCCGTAGGTGCGGTTGAGGAGCTTTACGAGAAGGTGGAGGTCGACCGCACCGCGGATGTTGAACTGCTCTTCCTCCCCCCACACGTTGATCAGCCCCGCCAGTGTCCGGTCGTAGCCGTTCTCCTTCCGAGTTTGACCCCAGTAAAAGGTGATGACGTTGGCGTGATCCGTCATCCCGGCCTCGAGCCGCAAGCCGACATCTTGGTGGAATTCGTCCGTCGTGCTCACCCCGTGGACGGCGATGACCGTGGGCTTGGTCTTGTCCCAGTCACCGTGGAGCACGACTCGGTCGCCGAGCGCGGCGCTCAGCCCCGCGGCGAACACCTCCTCTGGGGTACTGGGGGACGCCGAGGGCAGGGCGTCGTTCACCCACAGCGCGCGCTCCGCCAACCACTTCATAATCTGGTCGCGGACCGCGACGTTCGAGGGGTTCAGGAGGTCCGGGTGGAGGGAGGCCGCGTAGTCGCGCAGCCACGACGGCGCCATGCCGAACCGCGTGTTGAACGTCGCCACCGGGTCGGAGTAGGTGGCCCTCACGCGCACCGGCGCACTCGCGGCCGCGTGGGTCGGGGTGCCGTTGGCGATCGCGTATGTCGCCCGCGGGGTGCCCGACGCGCCGCTCGAAGCGTTCGCCGTCACGGGGAGCTGGCCCGACATCGCCAGGTAGCCGTCCGACGTGACCGCCACCGACTGGCCCCGGTTCACGTCCGGGGACGCCGCTTGAATAGTGACCGACTGGGTGCTCAGACCGGGGACGGAGAGCGTGGCGCCGACGTTTGTGAGCACCAGGTTCCCGTTGCCGTCCCGCGGGAGTGCTGAGACCGGGATGCGGGTCGTAAGAGTCAGCGGCTGACCCGGCGAGGGCGTGGAGTTGGACGCCCACACCTCGACCGGGTACAGGTTCTCGCGGATCAGCTTCTCCGGGTCGTGCCACTTCAGGTCGGGGTAGTCGGACCGCGTCACCGTCGGCGACGACAAGCGGTTGAAGTCGTTCCCCTTGTACCCCGGCCCCGGCTGCCACCACGCCCGAATCCCCGACCGGATCTCCAGGTGCAGGTGCGGCGCCGTGCTGCCCGCCGCCACCGGCCCCACCACGCACAACTTCTGACCCCGCCGCACCTGCTGGCCCTTCGACACCACGAAGCCGTCCACGTGCGCGTACATCGAGTACACGTCCTTGTCCCAGCCCCACTGCGTCGTCTTGTGCTCGACGATCACCACCTTCCCCCACCCGCCGCCGACGTCCTTCACCTCCGTCACCTTGCCGTCGGCGATGGCGTACACCGGCGTGCCGGTGCTGCCGCGGAAGTCGGTGCCGAGGTGACCGCGGACGGTGCCGAACCCCTGGCCGAAGTGCTGCGTCACCACCGCGCCGCTGCGGCCGTCTCCACCCGCCGGCACGATCGGGTACTGGAAGTGCGACGGCCCCTGCGCCGCCACCGCGTCCAGCAACCCGTCCCCCTCGCCGGGCGCGACCCGGCCGCGCAACCGGTCCCCCTCGTGCCGCACCACGTCCGTCAGCGCCGCCGTCAGCGCGGCCGGCGACGGCTCGGCCAGCGCCTCGGCGATGGTGTCGGGGAACACCCACGCGCGGTCGTCCGGCCGCGCGTTCCCCGGGTCGTTCGCCTCGGCCAGACCGAAGAACCGACCCCACAGCGCGAACCGGCCGTCGCCCCCGCCGACGAAGATCGTCGAGTACGGGCCGGCCGCCGGGCGCGTCGTGGTGTACGTGACCGTGCCCGCCGACTCGGCGGTCAGCACGGCCGCGACCTGGTTCAGCATCGCGGCCTCGGACCCGGCCGCGCCGACCGCCGCCGCGGAGAACGCCGGCACGTCGAGGTCGGCGACGACGACCGGGCCGCGGTAGGTGAGGTCGTTCGCCCCGCCGCCGTGGAGGAAGAACACCGGCTCGCCGCTCGGCTGGATGCGGTCCTCGAGCCGGGTCACCCCGAGCGTCACCTGCCGCGGGCGGCGGGGGCGGAGGGCGGCGGTGAGGATCCGACGGGCCGTGGGCATCGACCAGGGCATGGGAGAGCTCCGTGGGCGGTCGGGGGGCGACTATTCGGGCCGGGTCGGGGGCAGCGTCTTCAGCAGTTTCGCGGCGAGCTCGATCTCCTCGCGGATGCTCGGCCCCTGCGGCGGCCGCTGCCGCCGGAGGTGGTCGAACGCCGCGGTCAGCTCGCGGGTCATGTCGGCGGCGGTGGCCGTCAGCAGCGGCGGCGGGAGGCGGCCGGCGGTCGTCGGGAACACCACGCTCGTGTGCATCTTGCCGCGGAACCTGCCGCGGTGGGCCGGGTCGCCGCGGCCGGCGACGACGTGGGCGGTGAGTTCGGCGGCGAGCCCGCGCGACCCGTCGCGCGCCCAGAACAGCGCGGTGTTCGGCAGCGCCTCGGTGCCGCCCCACTTGCCGGCCCGGAACGGTTCCAGGTCGAACTCGGCCCGCGGCCGCTCCAGCGTGAGCACGGTCAGCTCCCCGGCCACCCGGGTGGTGACGGCGTTCCACGGGGCGAACGGGTGCTCGGCCCGGACGCGGAGGGTGTCGCCCGGCTTCAGGTCGAGGACCAGGACGCCGAGGGTGGTGCCGAGGTGCTTGCCGTTGTGGACGACGCCGAACGGCTGGTACCACCCGCCGCGGAAGGCCGACTCGCACGCCATCCGCACCCGGCCGGTCGGGAGGTCGAGCCGCGCGTCGCCCAGCGGCAGGTCGCCACCGCCGGCCCCGCCGTCGGTCTTCCAGGTGAGCCGGCACGGGAGGAAGTCGTTGAGCAACTCGGCCCGGACGGTGCCGCCGGGCGCGGGGCCGGCCCCGACCGGGTCGCCCTGGAACGACACCGAGCGGAGGGCGCCGGCGCCGCCCGGGGAGGCCTCGGGCGGCGGTCCTGGCACCGGCCCCGCCGCATCCACGAGCTGGCCGGCCGGGAGGAGGGCGCCGTTCTCCTTCTCCAGTCGGGCGGCCCGCGCCTCCAGCCGGCTCACCTCGCCGCGGGCGACGGCCCGTTCGGCGCCGTACCCCGCGGCGACCGCCGCCAGCACCACCGCCGCCGCCGCCGCACGCCGGACCCGCGGCCGGGCGACCGGCGCCGCCGCCGCCGGGGCGGCGCCGGTGACGGCGCGCATCAGGCCGATGGTCGCCGCCAGCTCGGGGTCGGCGAGCGCGCGGGCTTCCACGGCGTGGGCGTCCGCGGCCGGGAGGAGGCCGGCGACGTACAGGGCGGCGAGGTCGTCGTGCGGGTCCGTCATGCGTCACCCTTGGGGCGCCGGTCGTCGAACAGGCGTCCGATCCGCTCCGCGAGCCGCCCGGCCACCCGCCAGGCGGCCGCGGCCAGGGCGTCGGGCTTCGGGAAGTAGTCCGCCGGCGTCCGCTCGGCGGGGGGCACGTCGTCCGCGGGGGGGCCGGACAGCGCCCGCCACACGTCCGCGACGGCGGCCGGGTCGAGGGCGTCGCCGCGGAGGACGGTTGGGGTGCGGCACAGGTGGGCGTAGGCGATCGCGTCGGGAAACGGCAGCAGCACGCCTCCGGCCGCGGGGCCGCCGACCGCGCGGGCGGCGTGGGCGATGAGGGTAGCGTCGTCCGGGACCAGGTCGCGCGTCTCGACGCCCAGGCACCACGCCATCAGGGCCAGTTCGCACAGCCCGGTGTCGGCCGACGGCCGGGCGGCGCCGGCCTCGGTTCCTCGGCGGCTGAACAGGTTCTCCCGGCAGAGCCCGACCGCCTTGCTGATCTCGTCCTGGTTCCCCGGACGGCGGCCGAGCGCCTTGTTCCGGTCGATCAGTCGCTGGACGCGCTCCTTCCATGCCCGGGCTACGGCGAACGTGAGGCCGGCGCGGATCAACGGCACGTCGGCACGCCGCCACCACGGGGTGCGGAACATCCGTACCGTGGGACCGCCAGCGCCGCCCACGTCAACTCCTCCGCCCGTACCCGGAACAAGTCCTGCCGTACGGGATTACTTTGCGAGGCCGTCAAGTGCGCCGGGCGCACCCTGGGCCTGGGCTGCCGGCGGCTGGCGCGTCGCCGGCAGGGGAGGACGTTGCGGAGTCGGCCTGTACGTACAGTCCGTAAGGGTGACATCGAATAGCTCGTCCCCCCCGATCCCAGACTGGATCGTGTCATCCCCGGCGGCACCCGCATCCGTCCGCGCCCGGTCCACCTGGAGCTGCCACAGCCCCGGGGTTAACGCTCATCGTGCGGTGGGGCGTCAGCGAATGCGTCGAAGTCGAGCCGCTCGTTGCCGCTCAGCTGATCCGCCGCGGCGCGCCAGCATCCGGTGTCGGGCTGGTACTCGACGGACGCGCCGGTGGGGGGCGCGGTTATCCCGTGCACCGCGTGGTGGTGTTCGGGTCGGTCGCGCGGCGAGGCAACGACGGACAGTGACCTCGCCGTCGCCGTCGCCG
>DASPHQ010000745.1:0-8365 GCA_035629595.1 Urbifossiella sp.
AACCGAGAACGTCCGGCCCCCGGCGTTGGCGACGACCGCCCGCGTCCCGTCGGGGCTGATCGCGACCCCCGATGGCTGGCTGCCGACCGTGACCGTCGCCACGACGGTCGGGAGCGAGCCGGTCAGGTCGAGCACACTGACCGTGCCGCTATTCGCGTTCGAGACGAGCCCCCGCCGGCCGTCCGGCGTGACGGCAACGTCTTGCGGCGCCGAACCGACCGCGACCGTCCCGACGACTGCCGGGGTACCGGCGAGGTTCACGCGGGTGACGGTATTGGCGAACTGGTTCGTGACGAGGGCGAACGCGCCCGCGCCGCTCGCCACGCCGTCCGCGTCGGTGTCGTTGGCGAGGACGCCGCGGGCCGGGACGCTCAGGGAGGTGTCTTCCGTCAGCGTGTACGATTCCGGGCTGGCGACCGGGGCCGCGTTCGGGGCGGTTCGGTCCTCCAATTCTGCGACACGTAAGAGCAGACGGCGGATGGGCGAAGTCGGTGTCGAACGCAGCGCGCGGGGGAACCAGCGGCGGGAACAGGGGCGGAACATGGGCGAGAACCTCGGGTGGGAGAGACGACGGCGGCCCACGAGCGGAACGCGGGAACCGGCGGCCTGCGGCTTCGGTCGGACCGCCCACGACGACTCCAGCGCCGGGCTGTGGGTGCGACACCGGGAGGGGCGTCGCGCCAAGCGGCGGGGTAGGGGGGTCGAAACCTTGTGCAGGTATTCCCAAGTTGTCGCCGCAGAGACTTGTCGATGCAACAGGATTTTGCGGATTATTCCGATTTTGCCGGCGGTCCGGACACGAGATTGTGACCGAGCTGGGTGTTCGGTCGGGTTCCCGCGGACACGGCGGTGGCAGCCGGTGGGTGCAGGAGGGAGTGAGGACTCCCTCGAGGCGGTGCCTGCGGCCGACCCGGGGCACCGCCCGGCACACCCTCGAGGTGCTGCTGTGGACGACCAGGCGGTGGCCCGAGGGCTGCAGCGATGCTTCGCCAGGGTCACCGCCTTCAGCATGATGTGGCGGAGATCCTTCCCGCCGTTCGACGGCTACGCCCCTGTGCCTGCGGCTCGGATCCCGGCGACCAGGTCCAGATACTTCCCGAACGCGTCGGCCCCGCCGCACGCCCGAACCGCCTCAGCGACCTGTCGCGCGTGCTCGACCCCGCCGCACGCGGCCACTGCGGCGTGGACCTGGGCCACGTTCGCCAGGACGCCGGCGACATCGGCCCCGGGCGGCGCGGTCGCGGTGCTGGTCGCGGGGGCAGCCTGGGGACCGGCCGCTGCGTTCGTGACCGTCCCCGGCTTCGCCACCGTCCCCTTCCTCAGCTCGCTCCGGACGTTGTGGACCGCGTTCCGGATGCTCGCGTCCGGGGCCGTGACCCCCCTCGCCTTGGCCCGCGCGATGACCGCGTCCGCCGGGAGGTCCAGGTCGGCCGACAGGATGGCCCGGACCGCGGACGAGGCCGACGGGGCGGCCGTCCGCCGGGCTGCAGCCGTGACCGGCTTCGGGGCGGGGGCGGCCTTCGTCGCAGGGGCGGGTTCCGCTGCGGCCGGCGGCTTGGCGGTGGGAGCCGGCTTCGACGGCGGCGGGGCCTTCACCGCCGGGGCCGGCTTCGGACCCGCCAGGACGGAGGCCTTCTTCTTGAGCCGCTTGCGGAGGGTGTGGACGGTCGTCCGGATGGCGTCGTCCGGGGCCTTGACCCCCTTCGCCTTCGCCCTGGTGATGACCTCGTCGGCGGTCAGGGCCAGGTTCGCGGACAGGATCTCGCGGACGACGGTCCAGGTCGAGGTGACGGCCATGGCGGGGCTCCGGGCGGCGGTGGTGGGGTGGCCGTCCGTGCCGGGTGGCTTGAGCGTGTGAGTATTCTGCGCCGCCCATGCTGCGTGGGCAATCGGCGGCCACCTTCCCGGCTCAGCAAACTCTCGCGTGTGAGCAGCTCATGCGGATTGTGCGGAGATGGGCAGGGGCCGGTCTATCGTCCGGCGGTGATGCAAGAACTACTCCACGCCGGGGCGGGGCCGGTCGAGCCGGCGATCCGGGCAGTGCCGGCGGCCGACCCGGGGCACGGCCCGGCACGACCTCGGGGTGCTGTGGCGGGCGACAGGGCGGTGGGTCGAGGGCGGTGGCGATGCTTCCTCGGCGTCACCACCTTCAGCGTGACGTGGCGGAGATCCTTCCCGCCGTTCGACGGCTACGCCCCTGTGCCTGCGGCTCGGATCCCGGCGACCAACTCCAGGTACCTCCCGAGCGCCTCGGCCCCGCCGCACGCCCGGACGGCCACGGCCACCTGCCGCGCGTGCTCGGCCCCGCCGCATGCCGCCCACGCTGCTCGCCGCGACCAGGCCTCATCCGCGTGCGGCGAGCCGAGCCCGGAGTGACACCACGAGCCCGGTCCCGGTCGAGACGAGAGCCAGTGCCGCCCGCAGCGGGAAGGCACCGGCAACACGTGCCGCCCGGCGGCCGCCGGCATATTCCCGTGCCGCCTGCCGAGTCAGCTCCAGAGCTTCTGGGAGTGATTTGCAAGCCGTCAAGAAGCTGGGCAATCCGGCCGCCCGGTCGGGCCAGTAGTCCAGAAGGTCGTCGATGACCTGGCACTGCATCGCGAGGCGAAACAGGAGATTAAAATCGCCTCCCCCGTGGGTCGCCGCGATGGCCTCGTCGAGATCCACATCGCACCGGGCGGCCGTGGCGAGGATTCCGAGCGAGAGCCGCACGACGGCTTCGCGGTACAGCTTCACCGTCTCGAAGTGAGGCCGGCCCCCGTCCGGCGGCGGGCGTCCGCCCTCGAGATCGCTGAGCCTACGGAGGTATTCCGCCACGGACGGGCCGATCCCCGCCTCTTCCAGCAGTTGAAGGTTGTCACCACGCCCAACCCGGCGACTCGCCTTGTGGTCGTACGCCACATTGGCGGAGGCGCCGACATCGAGCAGTGCCGCCAGCACGTTGAGCTCGGGCGTCGACAGCCGCTTCCGGTGGCGGATCGTGTGAAGCGTGTCGAACGCTGCGACGCACAGCGCGCGCAGCGGTGTCCCGGGGCGACCCGACGCGAGGAGTGAGAGCCCGCGCGCCGTGCTGATGGTCGCGATCAGGGCGGACGAGACGCCGTCACGGATCGCCCCCCACCGCGCGCCGCGGGCCGGAACGTGCTTCGGCCCGTCCGGTGTCGTCGCCGGGCTCACACGTGGCACAGGACAACCTCCCGGGGACACCGCCAGCGGAACGGGACGAGGTCGCTCACACCGCGGCTGACCACTAACCGGGTCGATCCCGCCTGGTGGCTCAGGTAGCAGTACGGGTAGAAGATCGCCCCGGGGAACAGGCGGTCGCGGTACTCGAAGGCGACCACCTGACAGCCGTGGAGGTGGCCGGCCAGGACCAGGTCGTAGCCGCGCCCGCGGGCCGTCTCCCAGACGCGCGGGTTATGCGCGCATAGGACCTGGACATCGCCCCCGGGCCGGGACGCCGCGTCGGGGCCGGAGATGACGATCACCCGGCGCCCGCGTAAGACGCGGGCGCTGCCCGCATGAATCCACTCGCCCCCACCACCCGCGACGGCGTCGCGCACCCGCTCCAGGCCGACGGCCCGGTCGTGGTTGCCACCCACCGCAAGGACCGGCGCGAACCCGCGGAGCGCGCCGACCAGGTCGCGCAGTCGGCCCAGTTCCGTCGCGCCGTCGACCAGGTCGCCGCCCAGGAGCAGGGCATCGAGCTCGGAGGAGCGTGCGGCTGCGACCACCTGCCGGCAGAGGTGGTCGGAGCGATTCCGCCGGAGGTGGATGTCGCTCACGTACATCAGGCGACACGGGTCCGGCCGGATCGACAGGCGCTCCACGCGGACGTGGAGGGCTCCGTTCAGGCCGATGGTCAGAGGGCCTGCTGGCGGCACGGTCCCCCCTCATACCTGGATCGCACCGGCGACCCGCTGCGGCATTCGCACACTCAACTCCGCGTGGAGTCCCGTGCCGGGAGGCGTGTCACGCGCGGGTCGGTCGTGGCTGTTACGGCCGAGTCCCTTCAGCCGCCGGCCGGTCGTTCGCGGGCATGCGAAGAACGAAGGGGCGGTGCCGTTTACTTTGTACCGCAGAGTTATCGATCTGTCCGTCGCCGTGCGTCCGAGGGGGAAGTTCCAGGTCCGCCGGAAATACGGTTGTCCCGCCTCAAGCCGATTTGCCAGCCTCGGGGCGGCGCTCATGCAGGTGTTGATCAAGGCCGCGGCGGCGCCGGCCGAGCCGGAGCCGGCGATCCGGGCGGTGCCGGCGGACGACCCGGCCCGGCACAACCTCTCACGCGAGGAAGCCCTACGGCGGCAGGTCGGACCCCACGATAGCCCTTCCGGGACCGCACTCCACCGGCCGACTCACGGCCGCGGACCCGGCGGGCCGAGGCGGGCCAGGGCGGCGGACGCGTCGCCCGCGTAGTCCGCCCCGTACTGGCCCGCCGCCAGCCGCGTCAGCACGTCCCGGGCGGCCGGGGTGGCAGCCCGCTCGAGCACCCGCACGGCCCGCGGCGGCAGCGGGGACCCCTGCCCGTCATCCCCGAGCTTCTGGAGTACCAGCCCCGCCCGGTACGCGACCTCCGGGTCGGCCGACTTCGCCGCCTCCCGCACCGCCGGCAGGGCGGCCGGACCCAGCCGCACCGCCTCGGCCGTCGCCGCCTGGCGGGCGTCGAACGCGTCCGCCCCGAAGGCCGCAACCAACTTCTGCGCCCGCGCGGCGACCGCCGGGTCGGGCCGCGGCAGCCGGTCGCCGACGTACCCCACCTGGTCCGGGGCGGTCGCGAGGAAGGCGCGGAGGGCCGCTGCGGCTTTCTTGCGTTCCGGGCCGCCGAGGTCGGCCCAGAGGCCGTCCCGCTCCTTCCCGCCGAGCGCGGCGGCCGGCTTCGACCGGCCGAGCGCGTCGTCCGTCGCCCGGTCCAGGTCGGCGAGGGTGCGGCCGAGGAGGACGTGGTCGAACAGGGCGGCCTCGCCGTCCATCGCGGTCAGGGCGATCCCGCTCACGGTGGCCGCCCCGAAGTCGGCGAACAGGTCGCGGGTGACGAGCTGCCACTCCCGCGGGACCGCCCCGGCGACCGACTTCGCCTCCCACCCGGGGATGTTCCGCCCCGCGAAGTACCGCAGCCGCCACTCCGGCCGGTCGGCGTCGTGGAACTGCACCATCACCCCGCTCCCGCCGGCCTTCTTCCACGCGAACCGGGCGTACCGGTACTCGCCCGCCCTCGGGTCCCCGGCGACCTTGAACGCCCACCCCGGGACGCGGGCCTGGTACCTCTGCAGCGGGGTGACGCGGACCGCGTCCACGCCCGTGAACGCGTCGCGCCCCTCGCGGGCGACCGTCCCGGGCTCGCCCACGACGTTGTTCATCAGGGGGAAGAGGGCGTCGTCGCCCTCGTCGAGGAGGACGACGACCGGCCCGCCGGCCTTCGGCGGGACGTAGCCCGGCGCCGCGCCGTTCGGTACGGCGGCCGGTCGCCCGGGCAGAATCGGGGCGCCCGGTTGGCCCACCACCAGCGCTGCCGGCGCGACGACCGAGAGCAGTGCCGTCACCCACAGGCCGTTCCGCATCCGCGTCCTCCGTCGGCTGGTCGCCTGCCGCACGGCCCAGCTTACCGCCGGCCGGCCGCGACCGCTACCACCTACACCGTAGGTCGATTGCCGGTTCGTGCCCTGGGGCGTGCCGGCGCGGGGGGGCCGGAACCCGGCCGGGCGGATCGTGGGGAAGCGGACATTGCCGTTGCAGCTCACCAGCGGGCAGCGCCGACGCAGGTGCTGGTGACAACCGGGGGCCGGCCGACCCCGAAGCCGGCGACCCGGGCGGTGCCGGCGGCCGACCCGGGGATCGGCCCGGCACGACCTCGGGGTGCTGCTGCGGGCATACAGGCGGTGGGACACCGCGAACCAGCACCCAAGGAAGAGTGTCTCCCAGCTGCTACCACGCTGCTCTACCGACTGATCCGCCATGCGCACTCACGCCTCGACTGGCACCTGTCGCCCGCGCCTCGCCTAAGAACCCTCACAACCCGCCCTGACTGGCGACGCCTGGCACGGACTTGGTGCGGTTCGTGTCGGCAAGTTTCTGCCGCCATCTGATAATGGCGATCACTCATCGGCGATGGCTTCATTGGGTCCCTGTCGCGTGCCGGGGGAGGCACTGTGTCTGCGATCGAGTCGCTGGACCTGGCCACAGCCTGGAAGCGAATGAAGGCGGATCGGCCCCACCGGACCTTCGTCTCCCACCCCCATCTCTTCGGCGTGATCGACACCGACGTGGAGGGGTGGTTCGGGACGATCAGGGACCGGGGCGACAAGCTCTTCGCCCCGGCGGAGAGCGCCCTCCTCGAAATCCCGAAGCCGAATTGGCTCGTCCGCCCGGCGCATATCGTCACCCACGATGACGAACTACTGTACACGGCCATTGTGGGGGCGTTCCACGGCCCAATCCACGACCGGATCAAGTGGTCACAGGGGACAAAGGACATCGCCTACCGGCTGGCCTCTCCCTCGAAAACTCCCCACTGGGTGAAGAGCGGGTTCAACATCTGGGAGGAGTGGCGGGTCAAGTCCCTCGCCGCGATCACGAGTGACGTCTTTTACGTGCTAGAGACGGACGTGACCGGGTTCTACGAGAACATCGACCACAAGCGGCTGCACTCCGACCTCAAGTCCCTGGCCGTCCCGGACGAGCTCCTGAACGGGCTGATGACGTACCTGGGACGCTGGGCGGGTCCGCGGGGGAAGGGAATCCCGCAGGGGTACTCGGCAAGCGACGTCCTGGCGAAGCTGTACATGGATCCCGTAGATCGGGGGCTGCGGAGCGTCGGCTTCTCGCACCTGCGCTACGTGGACGACTTTCGGGTCTTCTGCCGGTCGATGCGGGAGGCGAAGCAGGCGCTCCTCAAGCTGAACGAGCTGGTCCGCATCCGCGGGCTAAACCTGCAGTCCGGCAAGACGAAGATCCTGTCGGCCGACCAAGCCCGGCACGTGATCGACGGGGTCGCGCCGACCATCAAGGCGATCACGGCAGAGATCGCGCGGGAGCTCAAGGAGCTCGGCGGCGGCGGGCTGATCTACGGCACGCTCCAGGACCTGGAACGCTACCTGGCGCGGAACCCGGACGGCCACCCGCCCGAGATCCTGGAGCGAGCCTTCACGGAGAATTTCCTGCTGACCGGGGACGGGTTCAACAAGACAATGTTCCACTATCTGCTCGCGCGGCTGGGACGTGTCCAATCGACGGTGGCCGTCGACTACTGCCGCCGGCAACTCGCCGCCCGACCCGAGGAGACGAGGTACATCCTGAGGTACTTGGGCTCGCTCCCGGCGGATCCGATGACCCACGACGCCATCCTCGCTCTCATGGAGTCCCCGGACGCGATATACGAGTACCAGCTCTTCGAACTGGTCCGGTGGTTCTACAGCGTCTCCACCTACCCCGACCGGCTGCTGCGGCTATGTCGGACGTGGGCGGGGGACATGAACAAGCCCGCCTGCCTGAGGGGCTTTGCCCGCGCCGTCCTCGGGGAGGCCGCCTTCCCGGACGACCTCGACTTGCTTGAGTCCGAGTGCTCGAAGGCCACGACCGTTGTAGACAAGGCGGATCTCATCATCAGCTTGTTCAGGATGGAGGTGAGCCGACGGAATACGGTCCTCGGGAGGTTCAAGGGCGATGGCTTCCTTGTGCAGAGGGCGATCGAGTACGCCAAGAAGCTGTCGAGCCAAGCCGGGGAGGGGAGTCACTACTTCCCTTACTCCAGCGACATGAACGAGGAAGGTGAGTAGCGGGTATCGCGATCAAGGATGGGTACGGATAACAAGCCCGGACATAGCCAGCCGCTCCTCCAACCCGGCCCTCACCACCTCGTCCGGCCCCGCCCCCCTCGAACACCACCGTCGCCACCCGCCCGTCGGCGGTGAGGTGAAACCCCGGCGGCAGGCCGTCGGCCATCCCGCTCCCCACCGGGACGGCGACGACGAGGTCGAGTTGGCCGGGCGGCGGGAGGACGCCGAGCGCCTGACGTAACCGGTCGAGCCGGCCTCGCATCCTCATCGCTCTCCCCCGTACACCACACCAACCCGGGCGGCGAGCGCACCGGCCCACCCCCGTCGGAAGGCGTGTCGGCGTCGTACTTGCTTATCCCCCGAGCAGCCGCAGGCGCGGCAGGAGCCGGTTGCCGGCCCCCTCTGCCGGGTCAGTACGTTCGCGGTTCGCAGCACGCTGTCCCCTCGATCCGCCGCCGGTGTGACGTTTCGCGACGGCCTCCCAATTGGTAGACTCGGTGGAAGCCCAGAGAGGCGCTCATGCCCGACCCGAACGACCCGTCGCTGATCATCGACCCGAAGGCGCTCCGGTCGATGCCGGTCGTCGTTCTCAC
>DASPHQ010000746.1:0-5640 GCA_035629595.1 Urbifossiella sp.
CGGCAGGCGTACTCCCACTCCGCCTCTGTGGGAAGGCGTGCCCCGGTGCCGGTCAGCGCTCCCAACCGCTCCGCGTACTTCACCGCGTCGTCGTGGCTGACGTCATAGACCGGGAACATGTCACCCTTGAACGAATTGGGGTTCGCGAACCCCAGGGCCGACCACTGGGCCCGCATCGTCTCGTACTTCGCCACCCAGAGCCCCTTCGTGATGCGGACGCGCCTGACCGGCCGGTGCTGGGCTTCGGCGTCGGGCGCGTCGCTCCCCCGGTCAAACTCCCCGGGCGGGACCCAGCAAAATGTCATCCTGACGCTGTAGCCGCCGACCGCCAGCGAGACGGTGTCCCCGGGCTTGGAGCCCGCCCGAAGGGTCTTCCACTCTATCGCCCACCCCGGCAGGATCGTCGGGGGGCGCACGAACGGTTCCGGCCGCACGGTCCCTGGGTCGGGCTCGAAGACCTGCTGAAACTTGGTCTTGGGATTCGGCCGCTTCGCCTCCTCCTGCTTCGTCGCCTCCGTGGGCCGCTCGGCGGTCCGCGGCTTCGCCACCAGTATCGCCACCAGCACGACTCCCGCGGTCAGAACCGTTCCGACGGCGAGCTGCCCGAGCGCCGTCGCCACCCAGGTCCGCTTCCCCTTCCGGCGCCGGGCCGGCATCGACACCCGCTTGACGGGCGAATCCGCGACCCCGCCCCACGCCACATCGACCGGCCCCCCGGTGTCGGTCACCACGGTGACGGTCGGCGAAGGCGCCCGCTCCGCCTGAACCCGTACGCCGGCCAGCCAGCGGCGCAGGTCGTCGGCGAGGGCCGCGCAACTCGGGTAGCGGTCGGCGGGCTGCTTGGAGAGCGCCTTGAGGCAGACCGCCTCCAGGTCCGGTGGCACGCCGGGGCGCAACCCAGACGGCGGCGTCGGCGGGGTGTGGATGGTGCCGTACATCACGACCGCGGGTGGGCCGACGAACGGCAAGCTGCCGGTGAGCAGTTCGTAGAGCACGACCCCGGCCGCGTACTGGTCCGTCGCCGGCTCGGCCCCGCCCGGCTGCCCGGACGCCTGCTCGGGCGACATGTACGCGGGCGTGCCCATCACCGCGCCGTCGTGCGTCAGTTTCGTGTCCGCGTCGCGGTGGGAGGCCAGCCCGAAGTCGGTCAGGAGGAGGTTCCCGCCCGCGTCCAGCAGGGCGTTGGCCGGCTTCACGTCGCGGTGGACGACGCCCTGCTCGTGCGCGTAGGCCAGCGCCTCGGCGAGCTGCCGCACGACCCGCGCGGCGGTCCCGAAGTCCGCCCCCGTCGCGGGAACGGCGTCGGCGAGGGGTTTGCCGGTGATGAGCGCGCTGGCGATGAAGTACCGGCCGTCGTCCTGCCCGGCGTCGTACACGGGGACGATGTGCGGGTGCTGCAACCCGGCCGCCGCCGTCGCCTCGCGCAGGAACCGCGCGACCCCGACCTCGTCGGACGTGAGCTCCGGCTTCAGCACCTTCAGTGCGACTTCGCGCCGCAGGACCGGGTCGAAGGCGCGGTACACCTGTCCGAACGCCCCCGCCCCGAGGGTGTCGCGGATTTCGTACCGGCCGAGTCGCTGCCCGGGGGCGAGCGTGGCGGGGGCCGAACGGCCCGGCGGAACCGGTCCGGCGGTGACCGACGAGGGGGCGGGGAAGACGTGCGAGCAGTGCTTGCACCGGAGCTTCCGCCCGGCGGCCGAACCATCGACGTGATACGGCTTGCCGCAGGTCGGATTCGGACAGGTGCCCACGGAGCGAACCCCACCGGTTAGCGTCGGTGGAGTGTATCCCGCCGGCTGGTGCGGTTCAAGCTGGCCGCGCTCCCGTCGGCCGGGGGCGAGGCGCGAACCCGCCTTGACCCGCCGGCCCGGATGCGGGACCATTCCCCGACGCGCACCACGGAGGGGGCATGGGGCACGTCCGGGTTACCACCGAGTACGGCACCGCGACCGTCTGGCTGGACTTCCCCGGCGAGCCGGTCAACGCCCTCGACCGCGCCCGCCTCGCCGAACTCGACGCAACCCTCGTCGCCGTCGCGGCCGACCCGCATACGCAAATCGTGGTACTGCGCTCGGCCCGGCCCGCCGGGTTCTGCGCCGGCCTCGCCCCCGCCGCCTACGCCAGCCTCACCCACGCCGCCGACCGGGCCGCGTTCGCCGCCTTCGGCCAGCGCGTCGCCGACCGTCTCGCCGACCTGCCGCAAACGACCGTCGCCTACCTCGACGGACCGGTCCTCGGCGCCGGCCTGGAGTTGGCGCTGGCGTGCGACCACCGGCTCGTCCTGTCGCGCATCACCACGCACCTCGGGTTCACCGGGCCGACGTGCCTCGGCGGGGCGGCGCGGCTGCGGCGGCTCGTCGGGCGGCGCCGCGCGGACGAGTTGCTGACGACGGGCCGAACCGTATCCGGCCGCGAGGCGGTGAAGTTCGGGCTGGTCGATCACACGTGCTGCGAGCGGCGCGGGAAGATCGAGTTGCGGACGTTCCTCGACGCCCTCGAGCGCCGCGGCTGGCGTCCGCGTCGGCCCGTCGAACTGCGCGGCCTCGCGGCCGAGCGGCGGGTGTTTGCTGCGGCGGCGCCTGCAGGTGTAACGACTCCCGTGACGCGACCGTCCCTCAACCCGCTGCCGCCGGTGCCGGGCGTGATCGGCCTGTTGAGCGACGCCCCGGAGGCGGCGCGGTTCGCCGCCGAGGCGGTGCTGCGCGGCGGCCGCGTGGTGGCGCCCGACCAAGCCGCAGTCGACGCCGGGATCGCCCTCGCGCTGGCCCGCGGGTTCGTGACGCCGCTGGAGGCCGAGCAGGCCCGGGCGCGGGTCACCGCCGACGGCTTCGCCCGCGCCGGGCTGGTGCTGACCGACGGCCCGATTCCCGCGGTCGGCCGGCGGTGCGTGGTCGGCGTCGTGCGGCGGTCCGCGGTCCGCGCCGGGGGCTTCGCCCCGTCCCCCCGCACCCTGGGCGTGTGCCTCGCGCCCCCCGCCCTGCTCCCGCACGCCGACACCGACCCCGACGCCGTCGCGGCCCTCGCCGCGTGGCTGACCGCGTTCGGCCGCGCCCCGGAGGTCGTGCCCGCGCCGCGGCCGGTCGCCGCCCGCACCCGCCGGCCGACTACCATACCGGCATGACCGACCCGTCCCCGAAGCTGCCCCCGCCAAGAGAACGCGCCACGGCCGTGCTCGCGCTCCTCGCCGATCTCTACCCGGCACCCGAGACCACGCTCGTCCACGCCGACGCGCTGCAACTCCTCGTCGCCACCATCCTGTCGGCGCAGTGCACCGACAAGCGCGTGAACCTCGTCACGCCGCCGCTGTTCGCCCGCTACTGCACCGCCGCCGACTTCGCCGACGCCGACCCGGCCGAGCTGGAGGAGTACGTCAAGACGACCGGCTTCTTCCGCACCAAGGCGAAAAACATCCGCGCGTGCTGTCGGCTGCTCGTGGACCGGCACGGCGGCGAGGTGCCGGGTACGCTGGAGGAGTTGGTGGCGCTGCCAGGGGTCGGCCGTAAGACGGCGAACGTGGTGCTCGGCGACGCCTTCGACACCCCCGGCATCACGGTGGACACGCACGTCGGCCGGCTGTCGCGGCGGCTCGGGTGGACGCGGCACGCCGACTCGGTGAAGGTCGAGCGGGTGCTGATGAAGTTGTGGCTGCGGGAGAAGTGGACGGTGGCGAGCCACCAGCTGATCCTGCACGGCCGGGCGGTGTGTGGGGCGCGGAAGCCGCGGTGTGGGGAGTGTGCCCTGAGCGCTCTCTGCCCGAAGGTCGGGGTGCTGGAATAGTGGGCAGTAAAGACAGAAAGCCCGGGGACGGCCGTCCCCGGGCTTCTTGGGTTTCAACTGCCCACTGTCCACTGCCCACTGTTCACTTTGCGGGCCGAGCCCGCTCCTTGTTCTCCGCGGCGAACGCCGTCGCCAACTCGGTCGTCGCCAACTCGTCCGGCAGCATCACGGCGCCAGTTCTCGCCGGGATCGGCACCTCGACCGGCTGGCCCTTGCGGTAGTCCTTCATCCGCCGCACCTTGTCCTGGATGCGCATCAGCCCTTCGAGCAGCGCCTCCGGCCGCGGCGGGCAGCCGGGCACGTACACGTCCACGGGGACGACCAGATCGACGCCCTTGGCGACGTTGTAGCCGTACTTGTAGTACGGCCCGCCGCCGCAGGTGCAGGCGCCCATGGCGATGACGAACTTCGGGTCGGGCATCTGGTTGTAGAGGCGCCGCACGCGGTCGGCCATCTTCAGGTTGACGGTGCCGGCGACGATCATGAGGTCGGCCTGGCGCGGGGTGGCGCGGAAGGCGCCGGCGCCGAACCGGTCGATGTCGTAGCGGGGGGCGCCGGTGGCCATCATCTCGATGGCGCAGCAGGCGAGGCCGAACGTCATCGGCCACAGCGACGACTCGCGCGCCCAGTTCACCGCCTGCTCCAGGCTGGTGACCACGAACCCGTCCTCGAACCGGTTCTCGAAGAGACCCATTCGCAACCCCCAATCAAACCGAAACTCGAAATTCGAAGTCCGAATCAGACCAGCATCAAACCGCGACGGTGGACGGTGCTTCGTTCGGACTTCGAATTTCGGATTTCGTGCTTTCCGTTTGTCCTGCGGTGCTGCGGACCCACTCCAGGTCGCCGCGGCGCCACAGGTACGCGAACCCGACCAGCAGCACCCCGAAGAACACCAGGATGTCCGCGAACGCCAGCCACGCCAGGCTCTGCATCGCCGCCGGGTCCGGGGCCGCGACCACCGACGGGTCCAGCTGCGCCACCGCGGCGACGCGCTGGTCGGCGGCGAGCGTCGGGTCGGCGGCCCGGTTCGCGGTGCCGAACACGACCGCCCACGGGAAGAAGAACGCCAGCTCCACGTCGAAGATGACGAACAGCAGCGCCACGACGTAGAACCGCAGGTCGAACTGCACCCACGCCGAGCCGACGGCCGGCTCGCCGCACTCGTACACCTCGCCCTTCTCGGGGCTCGGCCGGTTCGGGCGCACCAGTCGGCCCATCAGCAGCGGCGCGAGAAGCAGCGCCACCCCGGCGGCGACGAAGATCACGACGAGCAGCACGAGGTCGGGCATGAGGGGTAAGGGGCAAGGGGCAAGGGGCAAGACCGGAGGACGAACGGATTAAGTCGGAGCCTCCGGGCCTCGGCTCGGGGTCAGCTCTTGCCCCTTGCCCCTTGCCCCTTGCCCCTCGCCGGCCTTCGTCCACACCGGCAGCGCCACCCGCTTCGACTCGTGGACGGCGGTCGGGTTCAGCGTCGCCTGGCCCCACGCCACCTCCAGCGGCAGCTTGGCGTAGTCCACGACGCAGCCGTCGCGGGTGTAGGTGCTGATGTCGTGGTTCGAGCCCATGAAGATGCAGTCCACCGGGCACGGATCCACGCACAGGGCGCAGAACATGCACTTGGTGTAGTCGATGGCGAACCCGGTGACGACGAACCCCTTCAGCGGCGGGGCGGCCTTCTCCTTGGTGATGTAGATGCAGTCCACCGGGCAGGCGCGGGCGCACTTGTCGCAGCCGATGCAGGTGGTGAGGTCGAAGCGATGGAACCCGCGGTACCGCGCCTTCACCGGCACGGGCTGCTCGGGGTACTCGTAGATCTCGGCGAACGGCTTTCGCTGATACGTCTTCCGCATCACGCCGGCC
>DASPHQ010000747.1:0-3033 GCA_035629595.1 Urbifossiella sp.
GAGGAGGGGCTTGCGGCCGCGGGCCTGGAGCGTGAGGGCGAGCTTGGCGGCGGTCGTCGTCTTGCCGGCGCCCTGGAGGCCGCACAGCATGATGACGACGGGGCGGTCGGCGCGCTGCGGAATCTTGTGGTCCACCGGCCCCATCAGGCCGACGAGCTCCTCGTGGACGATCTTGATGATCTGGTCCGACGGGTTGACCCGGGCCAGGATTTCCTGGCCGACGGCCTTCGCCTCGACGCGGCCGATGAAGTCGGTGACGACGTCGTAGTTGACGTCGGCCTCGATGAACGCCCGTCGGACCTCTTTGAGGCCGTCGCGGATGTTGTCGGCGGTGAGTTTGCCGCCGCGGAACTTCTTGAACGCTTCGTTCAGCGACTTGGTAATGCCTTCGAACATCGCGGCACCGTCGGGGGTCGTCGTGCGGCCGCCGGCGGGGCGGACGATAGGTTACTGTAAGACCGCACCCGGCGCGGTTCAACGGGACGGTAAGACGGGCCGGTCTCGCCGGTATGGCCGAAAGCCCGGGGACGGCCGTCCCCGGGCTTCGCGCGGGCAGCACCAACCGAGGAACACGGTGGCACACCGAACAGTTCTCGTTCTCCTTGCATCACTCGCCGCCGCCACCGCCCGCGCCGACGACTGGCCGCAGTGGATGGGGCCGCAGCGCGACGGCGTGTGGCGCGAGGACGGCATCCTCGACAAATTCCCCGCCGGCGGCCCGAAGGTGCTGTGGAAGCAGCCGTGCGGCCCCGGCTACTCGGGGCCGTCGGTCGCGGGCGGGAAGCTCTACCTCCCCGACTTCCTCCCGCAAGGCAAGCTTCCCGACAGCGGCTTCGGCAAGGGGGAGTTCCGCGGGCAGGAGCGGCTCGTCTGCCGCGACGCGGCGACTGGCCAGGAGCTGTGGGCGGACGCCTACCCGGTGGAGTACCGCATCGGCTACCCGGGCGGTCCGCGGGCCAGCGCCACGGTGGACGGCGGCAAGGTCTACTCCCTCGGGGCGATGGGCGACCTCCGCTGCCTGGACGCCGCGACGGGGAAGCTCGTGTGGGCGAAGAACTTCATCCGCGACTACGGGGCCGGCACCCAGCTGTGGGGCCACGCCGCGCACCCGCTCGTGGACGGCGACCGGCTCGTCTGCCTCGTCGGCGGGACGGACAACCGGCTCGTCATCGCCTTCGACAAGCACACCGGCAAGGAGGTGTGGACGTCGCAGAGCGTATCCGGCGACTTCGGGTACAGCGCCCCGGTGATCCACGACTTCGGCGGCAAGCGCCAGCTGATCGTCTGGCACAGCAAGGCCGTGGTCGGGCTCGAACCCGCGACCGGGAAGCGGATCTGGAAGCAGGACTTCGATGTGAAATTCGCCCTTACCGCCCCGATGGCGCGGAAGGTGGGCGCGGACGGCCTGTTCGTCACGTCGTTCTACAACGGGTCGATGTTCCTGAGGGTCGGGGCCGACAAGGCCGACGTGGTGTGGCAGAGCAAGGCGCGCGGCGAGCAGGCGAGCCAGACGACGGACCTCAGCTCGATCATGCCGACGCCGGTGATCGACGGCGACACCGCCTTCGGCGTGTGCAGCTACGGCCAGCTCCGCGGGCTGGAGATTTCCACCGGCAAGCGGCTGTGGGAGACCATGAAGGCGACCCGCGGGAAGCGGACCTCCGCGAAGGTGGCCGCGAGCGACGAGCCGGCGCAGAGTGAGCGTTGGAGCAACGCCTTCCTGACGCCGCAAGGTGGGCGGTATTTCCTGTTCAACGACCAGGGCGACCTCATCATCGCGAAGCTGAGCCGGGCCGGGTACGAGGAGATCGACCGGGCGAACGTGATCGAGCCGACGAACACGATGGCCGGCGCCGGGCGGCGTGTGGTGTGGGTCCACCCGGCCTACGCGGGGAAGTGCGTGTTCGTGCGGAACGACCGCGAGGTGGTGTGCCTGTCGCTGGCGAGAGAGTAGTGGTCAGTGGAGTGTAGCCAGTAGACAGTAAAGACAACGAAGCCCGGGGACGGCCGTCCCCGGGCTTTCTTGCTGTCCACTGGCCACTCTCCACATCTCAAACCAGCCCCGACGTGGAGACCTTGATGCCCTTGATCATCATCTTCAGCTGGTCGGCGTTCGGGCTGAACTCCAGCGCCGTCGCCTTGTCCACGTCGCCGCGCTCGACGAGCTGCCGCAGGTTCTCGTTGAAGTCGAGCATCCCCTCGTTGTAGAACGCCCGGATCGCGTCCAGCAGCTTCTCGTCCTGACTCTTCAGGATCAGGTTGCGGATCGTCGGGTTCACGATCATGATCTCGTTCGTCGGCACCCGCGACTTCCCGGGCTTGATCGACGGAATCAACTTCTGCGCCACCACCGCCTTGAGGTTGAACACCATCGACTGCCGCACCGCCCCGTGCTGGCTCGGCGGGAACAGCCCCAGGATGCGGTCGATCGTGCTGTACGCGTTCGACGCGTGGATCGTCCCGAACACGACGTGCCCGGTCTCGGCCGCGTGCACGGCGGCCGAGAACGTCTCGGAGTCGCGCATTTCGCCGACGAGGATCACGTCCGGGTCCTCGCGGACGGCGTGCTTCAGCGCCACGTGCCAGTCGGACACGTCGAGGTAGACCTCGCGCTGGTTCATGATGGACATCTTGTCCTTGAACACGAACTCGATCGGGTCCTCGATGGTGAGGATGTGCAGCGCCTCGTTCTGGTTCATGTAGTCGAGCATCGACGCGATGGTCGTGCTCTTGCCGGACCCGGTCACGCCGGCCAGCAGCACCATCCCCTGCTCGTAGTGGCACAGCGTCTCGATGGAGTCCGGCAGGCCCAGGTCGGAGAACGACGGGATGGTCTGGTTCACCAGCCGGGCCACGACCGCGAACTTGCCGCGCTGCTTGAACAGGTTCACCCGGTAGCGGGCCTCGTCGTCGCCGATCACGTGGGCGAAGTCGCACCCACCCGTGTCCTCCAGGATTTTGCGGTCCTTCTCCCGGAGGATCGGGTAGCAGAGCTTCTCGAGGTGGTCCTGGGTGAGCACCGGGGTGTTCATC
>DASPHQ010000748.1:0-8912 GCA_035629595.1 Urbifossiella sp.
GCCCGACCAGCATCCCGTCGGCGAGGGGGCCGGCCTTGTGCGGGCAGGTGTTGGCGGTGGCGAACACCTTGCCGTCGCGGGCGCGGAACACGGCGACGGTGCGGCCGGCGACGACGAACGGCCGGCCGAGGCCGACGGGGAGGTCGTCGAGGTCGCACAGGCGGACGCGGGCGGCGCGGCCGTTGCGGCCCGGGGTCTTCAGCGCGAGGGTTTGCATTCGGCACCCGTCGGGTTGAGGCTACTGGGTCATTCCGGACGCCCGCCCGGGGTTTCCACCCCGGGCTAACCAAGACGCCCTCCGGGCTGAAAACCGGGCACCCGGCTCGGGTCTTAAGCCCGGAGGGCGCCTTCGCTAGCCCGGGGTGGAAACCCCGGGCGGCGTCAGCGGACCCGTCGATCACGTCAGCATCGGCAGCGCCACCGTCCGCGCCTCCGCGAACTGGCCGGCGTACACCGGCTGCTCGCGCTCCAGCCACGGGTCGCGGTACGCGGCGATCGTCGCCTCGACCTCGCGGTCGAAGTAGTCCCACTGGCCCGTCGCGTTCTCCAGGATCACCCGCTTGATCGTGTCCAGCCCGACGCGGGGGACGAAGTCGTACGTCCGCTCCAGCCACTTGGCGTTGTCGCGGTAGTAGATGAGGAACCGGCCGATCACCGTCAGCGCCTCGGCCTGCGTCTTCACCCGGCACAGCACGTCCGTCTTGCGAACGCTCGCGCCGGCGGCCCCGCCGATCGACACCTCCCACTCGCCGCCCTCGGTGGCGATCACGCCCAGGTCCTTCACCGTCGCCTCGGCGCAGTTGCGGGGGCAGCCGCTGACGGCCAGCTTCACCTTCGCCGGGAACTCGAAGCCCTGGTAGCGCTTCTCGATGGCGATGCCGAGCGACGTGGAGTCGTTCGTGCCGTAGCGGCAGAACTCGCTGCCGACGCACGTCTTCACCGTGCGAAGCGCCTTCGTGTACGCGTACCCGCTCGGCATCCCCAGGTCGGCCCACATCTTCGGCAGGTCGTCCTTCTTCACCCCGAGCAGGTCGATCCGCTGGCCGCCGGTCACCTTTACCATCGGCACGTCGTACTTCTTCGCCACCACGCCGATCTTGATGAGGTCGTCCGCCGACGTGACGCCGCCGTACATGCGCGGGATGACGGAGAACGTGCCGTCCTTCTGGATGTTGGCGTGGACGCGGTCGTTCACGTAGCGGGCGTCGCGCTCGTCGATGTACTCGTCGTTCCACAGGCTCTTGAGGAGCGACGCCAAACCCATCTTGCTCTTCTCGTCCACACCAGTGCCCAGCTCGCGGAACACCGCCGACACGCTCTTGAGGCCGCGCTTCCGCACCTCCGCGACCAGCGTCGGCTTGTCCATCGGCACCGCGGGGACGTACCAGCCCTCCGACGGGTCGGCCTTCACGGCACCCGCGACGGCCTCGATCAGCCCCTTGACGAGCCCCTTGCAGCTGCCGCAGCCGGTGCCGGCGCGCGTGGCCTTGCCGACGGCGGGAAGGGTACACTTGCCCGCCTTGATGGCCGTGCAGATGGTCCCCTTGCTGACGCCGTTGCAGTCGCAGATCTGGTGCGAATCCGGCAGGTCGGCGAGCGACACGTCCTTCTTCGCGGACCCGGCGGTGAAGAAGATTTCGAGCCGGCGCTCGGGCACGGGCGCGTCGTTCTTGAACAGCTCCATCAGGTTGTCGGCCGGGCCCAGGTCGCCGAGCAGGCACGCGGCCGAGAGCTTACCGTCGCGGACGATCGCCTTCCAATAAACCTGCCGGGCCGGCTCGCTGTACTGCACCACCTCGTCGGTGTCCTTCAGGTCGCCGATGCGGCCCATGCTCGCCAGCTCGACGCCCATCACCTTCAGCTTCGTGGCGATCTTCGACCCCGTGTACACCTTCTCCGGCGCCGTCTCGGTCAGCACCTCGGCCAGCACCTTCGTCTGCTCCCACAGCGGGGCGACGAGTCCGTACACCATGCCGCGGTGCTGCACGCACTCGCCGACGCCGAAGACGTGCGCGTCGCTCGTCCGCATCTGGTCGTCCACGACGATCGCCCGCTCGCACGCCAGCCCGCACTCCTTCGCCAGGTCGATGTTCGGCCGGATGCCCGCGGAGATGACCACGATGTCGGCGGGGACCGAACTGCCGTCCGCGAACTTGACGCCGGTGACGTGCGTGTGCCCCTGAATCTCCGCGGTGCTGGTCTTCGTCAACGCCTTCAGCCCGAGCTTCTCGATGGTCTGCCCGAGCACCTTGCCGCCGGCCTCGTCCAGCTGCACGCTCATCAGCCACGGCGCCATCTCGACGACGGTGACGCTCGCCAGCTCGTGCGTCATCAGCCCCTTGGCGGCCTCCAGGCCGAGGAGCCCGCCGCCGATGACGACGGCGTTCGTCTTTCCCTTCGCGTAGCCGGCGATGTTGCGGCAGTCGTCGAGGGTGCGGAACACGAACACGCCGTGGAGCGTGACGCCCGGCACCGGCGGCACGAACGGCTTCGACCCGGTGGCGATCACGAGCACGTCGTAGGGCTGCTCGACGCCGTCGGCGTAAACGATGCGTTGTTCGCGGTCGATCCGCGTCACCTTCTTCCCGGCGTGGAGGGTGACGTTGTTCTCCTCGTACCACGCGAGCGGGTTGAGGAAGATTTCCTTCGGGTCCTGCGAGCCGTTGAGGACGTTCGACAGCAGGATGCGGTTGTAATTCCCGTACGGCTCGTCGCCGAACATCACGACCTCGAAGCGGTCGCGGTCGAGGGCGAGCACGTCCTCGACGAGGCGGGCGCCGGCCATGCCGTTGCCGACGACCACGAGCTTCTGGCGCTGAGGGGTGGTCACGCGAGGGCTCCTTCGGCGGCCAGGGAGAGCATGCGAGAACGGTGGGCCACGACCTCGCCGATGACGATCACTGCGGGCGCGGCGGCCCCCGCCGAGCGGGCGGCGGCCGGCAGGAGTGACAGCGAGCTGTCAATCACCTGCTGGTCGGGCAGGGTGCCGCGGCAGACGACTGCGGCCGGCGTGTTGGGGGCGAGGCCGGCGCCGATGAGACGGGCGGCGATGGCGTCGAGGTGACGCAGGCCCATGTACACGACCAGGGTGCCGGCGCGGGCCAGGGCGTGCCAGTCGAGCTTGCACTCGGGCGAGTCGGGGTCGAAGTGACCGGTGACGAGCGTGACCGCCTGCGTCTCGTCGCGGTGCGTCAGCGGGATGCCGGCCGCCGCACACGCCCCGACCGCGGTGGTGACGCCGGGCACGATTTCCACCGGTATGCCGCGCCCGGCGAGGTACTCGGCTTCTTCGCCGCCGCGGCCGAACACGCACGGGTCGCCGCCCTTGAGCCGCACCACCGTGAGGCCGGCGCGGGCGCGGTTCGCCATCACCTCGTGGATCGTTTCCTGGAGCGTCGAGCCGACGCAGTAGCCGCGCTTGCCGACGTACACGCGCTCGGCGGCGGGGGCGTGGCCGATCAGTTCGGGGTGGACGAGGGCGTCGTAGACGACCACGTCGGCCCGGCGAAGGGTGTTCAGGCCGCGGACGGTGATGAGGTCGGGGACGCCGGGGCCGGCGCCGACGAGGTACACCGTACCCGGGGGGGTGTGTTCGAACGGCGTCACAGGCGCACGATCTCCGCGGCCGCAGCGGTCGTGCTGCGGCGGGTGGGCCGTGGGGCGTCGGCGGGACGGGTTGCGGGAGGGGGAAAGCAACCGGCGGACCACACCCGCGGTTCCCTCCGCGTCCGGCCGGGCTGTCGGGCCGGAATGCGTGGAAAACCACGTCTTATCCCGGTGTCTGCGGGTGATACTCGTGCGGCAAGTTTTTTTCGGGACGTGATTGTGAAGGGCGTCGGCTGCCTACCGAACGTGCGTCGGGCGGGGGAGCTCGCCCGCGATGCGGGCAGGGCGGCGGCCCCACAATCGGAACCGCCGCCCGTCGTTCTCACATGCTTTTGTCAAGCCGACTCATTGCTTCCACTGACCCCCCGGGGGGGTCGCGTGGACACAATGATCTTCGCCCCACGGCTACGGGTTCGCCGCGTCGAGGAGGCGAAACGTCGCCAGGTCGGCCGGGTGAACGGAGCGGGCGTCGAGCCCGCGTGCCTTCGCGTCGCGGAAGGCCTGCGCGGCGGCGTCCGGCTGCGGTGGCGACTGGGCGAGTCGTAGCAGGGCAAGGTGGAAGTAGCGAAGGGCGCTCGGGTCCCTCGCGATCGCTTCCATGATGTCGCGGTTCGCGGCGTCGAACTGCCGCAGCGTGATTCGCGTCCGGCCGCGGGTGTCGAGCAGGTCGGCGGAGACGCCGGCCTCGCGGGCGGCGCGGTCGAGCAGCTCCAGCGCCCGCGGGGCGGTGGTGGCGTCGGCGGCGAGGAGCCACGCCAGGTTGTTCAGCGCCACCACGTTCCGCGGGTCGCGTTCGAGCATCTTCGTGTACACCTCGGCGGCCTTCTCGGGCTCCTGCCGCAGCGTCAGGAACTCGGCCTCGGCCAGCCTCATCGGCCCGTCGGCGGGGGCGGCCGCGATGGCCTTGTCGAGCCAGCCGCGGACGAGGTCGAACTGGCGGTCGGTGGCACCGCCGGCGCGCAGCACCGCGAGCCCGGCCTGGGCGCGGACGCGGTCCGGCAGGTAGCGGCCGAACTGCTCGATCTTCGCCAGCGCCTCGGCCGGCTGGCCGTCGCTCGCCAGCACGCCGGCGACACCGACCACGGCTTCCGGCCGCGACGGCACCAGCGCCGAGAACCGCTGCGCCGCGGCCGCCGCCATCGCCCGGCCGGCGGGCGTCCCCTTCACGCCGGGCATCCGACACAGCTCGTCCAGCAACTCGGCCGTGCGGGCGGACCGGGCCAGGTAGTCGCCGGCGCCGGCGTCAGCGGCGCCCGCGTAGGCCTCGGCCAGCGCCAACGCCCGATCCGCCTTGCCGGCCTTCGCCTCGTAGCGGGCCACCGACGCGACAGCCCGGAACTCGCCGGGGTAGAGCGACCGCAGCCGCCCGGCGAACGCTTCCGCCGAGGCGAAGTTTCGGTCCTCGGTGAGTTCGTCGAGCGCCGCGACGAGGTAGTAGAGGTTGCGCGGGTCGGCCTTCATCAGGGCGTTCAGCCCGTCGCGGGCGGCCTTTCGGTCGCCGGCGACGCGGTGCAACTGCGACAGGTTGTACAGGTCGCGCGGCGACTGCGTACTCTTGTGAACGCTGTCCAGCGCCGCGGCCGCGCGGGCCAGGGCGGCGCGGCGGTCGTCGCCTTCGAGGTAGCGGGCCAGCGTCGTCAGCACGCCGGCGGTGGCGCGAAGGTCTTCGACCGTCGCCCCGCCTTCGTTCGCTTCAGCGAGAAGTGAGGTTGCGCGGGTGCGGCCCTCCGGTGTGCCGCGGGAGGCCAGCAGCATGGCGAGGTTCCGCTTCGCCCAGCCGGCGTCCGCCGGGCGGGCGGTGGGGTCGGCGACGAACGCTTCGAGTACCTTCACGGCCGCGTCGCTGTCGGCCCGCGACAGGGCGACTGCGAGCCGGGCCTGCGTGAACGCCCGCTTCTCCGCGGGGTCGGCGGCGGCCGGCGCCCACGCCTTCCCGGCCGGCGTCTCGGCGAACACGGCGGCGGCGGCGAAGAACGTCGAGGGCGGCAGCTTCGCGCGGGCGGCGGCGAACGTGGCGTTCACCTGCTCGGCCTTGGCGCCGTGGTGGATGGCGAGCCGCAGCCAGTCGTCGGCGGTAGCGGTCGGCGTGGTGGTCGCGGCCGTGAGAATCGCTTCCGCGGACGCGGGGGAGCGGGCGGCGAGCCACGCCGGGCCGCCGAGCTCGCGCTCGATCACCGGCTTGCACCACGCCACCACCTGCGGCGCGGCCGCCGGCGGGACGCGCTCGACGACGCCGGCCATGAGGCGGCGGAACGGCTCGCCGGCCCAGCGCGGGTCGGCCGCGAGGCGGGCCACGGCCTTCGCGGCACGGTCGTCGGGGCCGGCCTTCACGAGCGCCACCACCCACGCCCGCGCGGACTCGAGGCCGGTTGGCTCCAGGTGGAAGGCACGTTCCGTCAGCCGCAGCGACTCCTTCACGTCGCCGGCGTCGGCCTTGAAGCGGGCGAGCGCCAGGCAGGCGTCGGCCCGGTTCGGGGACGCTCCCACGACCGCGGCCAGCTTCTCGGCGGCGGCCGGTGACACCCGGGCGTCACAGACCAGAACCGACGGGCCGGCGTCGCCCTCGAGCTTCACCAGCGCCCCCCGCGCCTCGGCGGCAACGTCCGCCTTGCCGGCGTCGGCCGCACGCTCGGCGAGGCGCAGCCAGCCGGCGGCGTCGGTGGGGCGGCGCGCGGCGATGGCGCGGAACACTTCGACGGCCTTCGCCCGGTCGCCGCTCTCGTCGGCCACGTCGGCGAGGCCGTAGAGGAGTCGAAGTTGATCGGCCTCGGCCCAGCCGTCGGTGCGGTCGGCCAGCGGGGCGAGGGGGCGGACGCGACCCGGCTCGCGGGCGTACAGCCGGGCGCGGGCGATCCGCACGTCGGGGCCGTCGCCGGCCGCGGCCTGCGCCTCGTCGATCACGGCCAGCCCCGCGGCGGTGCCGCCGGCGTCGGCCGCGGCGTGTGCCAGTGCCGCCCACAGCCGCGTATCGCCCGGCCGGCTCGACGCCGCGCGGCGGAGCAGCTGGGCGGCCTCGGCGTACTTCGCCTGCGCAGCCAGCACCTCGGCGCGCAGGACGACGGGCTCGCTCGACCCGAAGCCGAACCGCGGCGCCAGCGTCGTGACCGCGGCGTCGAGCTTGCGCCAGTCGTCGGGGCTGGCGCTCGCATGCCGGAGGCGGTGTGCCTTCATCCTCACCCACTGACTCACGACGGCACCGGGGGCGAGCGGCGACCCGACGGCGACGTCCAGCTCGCGCATGCTGTCGTCGAACCGGCCGAGGTTCTGGAACAGCAGCGCCACGCCGACGCGGGCCGGGACGTGGCCCGGGTCGGCGGCGACGACGCGCTTGAGTGCCCGCTCCTGGTTCTCGGCGTCGCCGGTCCGCTCGTAGCAGGTGGCGAGGAGCAGGTTCGCCTGCGTTTCGAGCCCCGGCGGGCCGCCGCTCCTGCCGCGGAGCTTTTCCAGGTGGTCGATCGACTCGGCCCACTTCTCCTGCCGCATGGCGAGGCGGGCCTTCAGGTACGTCACCTGCGACGGCGGCAGCCGCTTCGCCTCCAGCTGGCGGAGGATGTCGGCGGTGCGGGCGGTGTCGCCCTGCTGCACGAGGAGGTCGGCGAGCGGCACGAGGAGGTCGAAGCCGTCCGGCGTGTGCTTCAGCCCGTCCTCGAGCGCGGCGAGCGCTGCGGGGACGTTGCCGCGGATGAGTTCGAGCCACGCCAGCGCCCGCACCAGTTTCAGCTCGCGCGGGTAGAGGCCGGCGGCGTCACGGAGGATGGCGTGCGCCGCGGGGATGTCGCGCCCCTTCTGAAGAATCTCGGCCAGGAGCAGCGACCCTTCGGCGTTCTCGGGGTCGAGTTCGAGCATGCGGCGCAGGTCGCGGCAGGCCGGGTCCAGGTTCACCGGCCGGTTCGCCCGTTCGTCGTCCTCGGCGGCGTACGTCTCGAAGCGGGCGCGGACGAGGTACGCCTGCGGCTCCAGCGGCACGGCCGCGACCATGCGGTCGAGCACGGCCCGGGCGCCGGCGGGGTCGGACTGGTTCTTCCACAGCAGCTGCGCCAGCCGCTGGTAGTTCAGCATCGCGTCCGGCGCCTTGGCGATGGCCGACTCGAACGACTTGCGGGCGTCGGGAATCTGGTTCAACCCGTGCTGCGCGGTGCCGAGTTGCTGCCACAGAGTCCCCTCGTCGGGGAACTTCTTCAGCAGCGCGTCGGCGTGGGCGGCGGCGTCGGAGAAGCGGCCGACCCGCAGGCAGTGGGCCAGCGCCTGCCGGCGGGTGTCGTCGCGGTCGGGGTCGAGGCGGAGCACCTTGTCGTAGAGGAAGACGAGTTCGTTCAGCCCGCGGCCGGTCGTCGCCCGGGTGCGGATCAGCTCGATGAGGCGGACGTGCGCCTCCACGTCCGTCGGCTCGAACTCGAGGTACTGGCGGAGGTAGTGGATGGCGGCATCGGACTTGCCTGCATCTGCGGAGCGGTCCGCCTGTCGGCGGAGGGCGTCCGGGATGCGGCGGGCCTGGAGGGCGTGGGCGGCAGCGAGCGACCCGCCGAGCCCGAGCACCACCAGGACGAGCTTGAGGAGGAACCGCCTGTTGATCGTCGGCATGGGTGCGGTGTCCGTGCGGCGGCCGCCCGCGCCCCCGGCGGTGCGGCCGAACGCGGATGCTACGGCTGTTCGGCGCGGCGGGTCAACCCCAACGCCGGCTGCGAGTTGTCATGGTTGCCGAAGCGTGGTAGCATCTGTGATACCCACCCCCGACTCGCCTCCGGGTTGTTCTCCCCGTGACCATTCGTACCTTTCAGACCGGCGACGAACGCACACAGGCCGCCCTCTTCAACGGTGCGGCGTTCGCCTTGCCCGGGTTCAAGCCGGCCACCGAGGACGACGTGCGCCGCCGCACCCGCGGCCGCGGGTTCGACCCGACCAGCCGGTTCTACGCGGTCGAGAACGACCAGGTGGTCGGCTACTGCGTCCTGGAACCCGACCAGGGGCGGATCGGCTACCCGTGGTGCCGCAAGGGTTACGAAACCGTCGTCGGGGAGCTCTACGATGCGGCCGTCAGGAGTGCCCGCGAACGCGGCCTGCGGACGCTGTTCACCGCGTACCGACGTGACTGGGAAGGCGTGCTCGGATTCTTCACCGACCGCGGCTTTCAGAAGGTCCGCGACGTGGTGAACTACGCCGCCGACCCGGTGGACCTGCCGACGATCGCAAGCCGCGGCGGCAACCCGGTGCGGCGACTCACGCGCGCCGACCTGCCGGCGCTGGTGGCGATGGGCCGCGGCATCGTGCGGGTGTCGGCGGAGCAGCTGGAGAAACACGTATTCAAC
>DASPHQ010000749.1:0-3774 GCA_035629595.1 Urbifossiella sp.
CCGCTCGTCAACAACTTCCGCATCAACCCGAACACCGGCGCGCTGGTGGCGATCGACCCCGACCTCGACTTCGCCGCCGTGCCGGGCGAGGAGCCGGAGGTGACGGTCGCGTACACCAACAACGACACGAACACGGCCACGGGCACCACGCTGTTCGGCATCACCACCGGCGGGGACTCGCTCGTGATCAACGGCGGGGCCGCCCCCGGGTTCAACGTGCTGAGCGGGGTCGGCCCGCTCAACGTGGCCACCGCCAGCAACAACGCCGGGCTGGACATCTTCAGCCCGGCCAACAGCGCCGTCGCCATCCTGGAGACGGCCGCCGGGTCGACCCTCCACTCGGTCAACCTCACCACCGGGGCCGCGACCCTGGTCGGCACCATCGGCGACGGCACCATCGACTTCTCGGACATCGCGGTCGTCCCGGCCATCTCCCCGAGCCTGGTCAGCGGCCTGGGGAACGGGTCGGTCACCCCCCTCGTCCCGACCTTCTTCGGGACCACCGCCGGCCAGCTGACCGCCGGCACCGCGGTCACGGCGATCACCGGCACGACGGCCAACGTGCGCACGGCCACCGGCGACGTGAACGGCGACGGGGTGGACGACATCATCGCCGTGACCGGGCCGGGCGTGCCGGTCCGGGTGCGGGTCATCAGCGGGGTGGACAACACGACCGAGCTGGTCGCCCCGTTCGACCCGTTCGGCGACGCCTCCTTCACCGGCGGCGGGTTCGTGGCGGCCGGGAACTTCGACCCGATCAGCGGGACGGGCTCCGACGGCAAGGCCGAGTTCGTGGTGACCCCGGACCAGGGCGGCGGCCCGCGGGTGGTCGTCTTCACCTTCACCGCCATCGGCACCGCCCCGACGCAGCGGGCCAGCTTCCTGGGCATCGACGACGCCAACTTCCGCGGCGGCGCCCGCCCGGCGGTCGGCGACATCAACGGCGACGGCACCCTCGACTTGGTGGTGGCGGCCGGGTTCCTCGGCGGCCCGCGGACGGCGATCTTCAACGGCACCACCGTGCTCGGCACCCCGACCCGGCTGGTGAACGACTTCATCGCCTTCCCCGGCAGCGACGCCGACACCCTCCGCAACGGCGTGTTCGTGACGGCCAGCGACATCAACGGCGACGGGTTCGACGACCTGATCTTCGGCGGCGGCCCGGGCGGCGCCCCGCGGGTGTTCATCCTGTCCGGCCAGGTGGTGACGGGCACGGGGGCGGGCACCGGGGTGGCCGCGGCGCAGGCGGCGCCGATCGCCAACTTCTTCGTGGCCGGCAACTCGACCGACCGCGGCGGGGTGCGGGTGGCGGCCGCGAACCTGGACGGCGACGGCCGCGGCGACCTGATCGTCGGCAGCGGCGAGGGCCGGCCGGCCACGGTGCGGGCGTACCGCGGCATCAACTTCACCAGCACCAACGAGCCGACGGTGTTCCAGGACCTCTCGGTGCTCGGCGGCGCCTCGCTGCCCGGCGGCGTGTTCGTGGGTTAATGGTGTGTGTCAAAGCCCGGGGACGGCCGTCCCCGGGCTTTCGCCAGCGGTTCACGTCTTCCGCAGCACCCCGCCGTCCTCGAGCACCGACCACAACTGCTCCCACACCGCCTCCGCGGGCACGGTGGCGCCGTCGGCCCACGCCCGCGCCGCGGAGCGCAGCACGTCGAGCGCGTCGGCCCGCACCCGGGCGTCGCTCACCGCCTTCGCCGGCGCCTTCGGGCTCGCGGGACTCGCGGGGGTCGCGGCTTTCTTCCCGTCGAGCGCCTCGTTGCACAGCGCGTCGGCGCGCTTGTTCTGCGCGCGGCGGACGTGCGTGATCTCGACGCGGTCGAAGCCGCGGCACAGGTCGCTGGCCTCCTTGTGGAGCGGCTGCAGGTCCGGGTGCTTGACGCGGTACTCGCCGGCCATCTGCTTCACCAGCAGCTCGCTGTCGCTGAACACCTCGACGGCCTTCAGCCCGAGTTCGGTGGCGAGGTGGAGGGCGTTGACGAGCGCGGTGTACTCGGCGACGTTGTTGGTGGCGGTGCCGAGGGTGCCGTTCTCCTCGACGACCGGCTGACCCGGGCGGGCGAGGACGACGGCGTAGGCGGCGGGGCCGGGGTTGCCGCGGGCGGCGCCGTCGATGTGGATGGTCGCGTCCATGCTGCTCGCCGCGGGGGTGGGGTTGTGCGAGAATGAACCCGAATTGTAACCCGCGGGGCGGCGATGGGCGAGCACTGGCTGGTGATCGACACCGCCTCCCGGACCGGCCGGGTCGGCCTGGTGCGCGACGGCGTCGTGGCGGGGTCCGCGCAACTGGACGCCGCCCGCCGCCACGCCCGCGACCTGACGCCGGCCGTCGCCGGGCTGCTGGACGCGGCGGGGTTGAAAATGGCGAACCTGACGGGCGTGGTGGTGAGCGTCGGCCCCGGGAGCTACACGGGGCTGCGCGTCGGCATCACGGCCGCGAAGGCGCTGAGCTACGCCCTCGGTTGCGCGCTGGTTCCGGTGCCGACGTTCGCGGCGATCGCCAACCGCGCCGCCGCCGCGGACCTGTGGGTGATCGCTGACGCGCTGCAGGGGCAGGTGTACCTTCAGCGCTACCGCGGGGCCGAAGCCGTGGACGCGCTGCGGATCGCGAGTGCGGCCGAGGTGCTGCCGGCGGCGCCGGCGGAGGCGTGGTTCAGCGGCCCCGGCGTCGCGGCGTTCGCGGCGCTGCTCGCCGGCCGGCCGGTCGTCCCCGAGGGCGACCGGGAGCCGACGGTGGAGTCGCTGTTCGCCGCGAGCCGCAGTATCGCGCCGCTGACGCGGGCCGAGATGTTCGCGCTGGAGCCGCTGTACCTCCGCGGCAGTTCGGCCGAGGAGGCGGCGAAGAAGAAGGCCGAGTCCGTCAGCCCGCCGCCTTCAGGCGCTTCATGACGCTGCGGCCGTAGGTGTGCCGCGCCACCACGTTCGTGACAAACCGGTTCAGCAGGCTCGGCAGCAGCGGCATCGGGCGGCGCACGTCCACGATCAGCACCACCCGCGTGCCGGGGCTGTGGTTCACCACCTCGTGCGTGTGCGAGTCGTCGAACAGCACCGCCTCGCCTTCCTTCCACACGTGGTCCTGCCCCGCCACCACCAGCTTCGGCGGGTTCTCCGCCGGCACCGTCAGCGCCAGGTGGTAGCGGAGGTAGCCGTAGTACGGCCCCTCGTGCGCCGGCACCGACTTGCCGGGGTCCAGCACCGAGAAGAACGCCTGGATGAGGCCAGGAACCTTGTCGAGCAGGGCGCACGTCTGCGGACACAGCGAGCGGTTCCCCTCGGGCTTGTGGCCGAGGAGGTACAGCATGAACACCTTCCACTGCTTGACCGTGTCCGTGCCGGTGATCTTCGCCTCGCCGGGGTCCACGTCCTGGTAGCGGCGGAAGCGCGGCTTCTCGCGCAGCGCCGCGTCGAGCTCCGCCTTGATGACCGGGTAGCCGGCCGTGAGCGTGTTCAGCTCCGGCACCGTCCTGGCGATGTCGAAGAAGGCAGGGCGCTCCTTGCCGCCGGTGTACAGGGACAGGTAGCCGTTCACCGCGCCCTTGAAGATGTGGTAGTCGAGCTTCAGCTTCTTCACGGGCGGTCCCCGGCGGAGGCGGGCGGCACGGACGCTAGCCGCGTATCGGCCGGGGCGGGCGGGCGACTTGACCCGATTCTACGGGGGGGGTGTGCTTTCGGACGAACCGCCGTTGCTCCCGCGCCTGGCATTGAGTGTAAAATGGGGGGATGGCCCGCGGCGCGGGCGCCCGCTTCTCCCGGGGGTGTGGTCGTGGCTGT
>DASPHQ010000750.1:0-3493 GCA_035629595.1 Urbifossiella sp.
AAGGAGACCGACATGCCGCCTGAACTGGTAATCGTGACCGGGACGGAGAACGGGCTGGCCCACCCCCCGATCGAGCGCGACATCAAGAAGCGCTTCGTTGACGAGGTGCAGGAGCCGGTCGGGCTGGGCTTCTTCCAGAAGCTGATCGCCGCGAACGAGCTGGGCAAGGCGAAGATCAAGCGGGTGAAGTCGGACCTGGCCGCGGCAGAGATCCAGGCCGAGGAGGCCCAGCGGGCCACGGTCGATGTGTTCCGCGGTGTGGTCCAGGTGTACCGGACCACGATGAAGGAGCAGCTCGTCGAGCTCGAGACCCGGATCATCGCCGACTACAGCTGGCGGGTGCGGAAGGAGACGCTCAACAGCCTGACCGAGATCGCCGTGGAGCTGGAAGCGTACCTGAAGAACCTGGAGACGCTCAAGCTGCGCGAGGGGTTCTTCACCCGCCTGTCCAGGATGGCGACCGAGGTCTTCGACCAGTTCTGCGACCGGATCGAGGCTCTGGCCAAGGACTCGATCAAGCGGATCGGACACGCGAAGTCGTAGGCGCTTTCATCCCTTCCGACCCTCGCCCCGGAGGCCCGACCATGCTCGGCGTTGCCCTCACCGTCGTCTGCCTGATGGTCGCGATGTCATTCTCCCCCGGCGTGCGGGCCGCGGTCGCCGGCTCGGCGCAGGCCGCGCTCGCGGCCGTCGCCGAGCTGCTGCCCCGGGCCTCGTCGGCCGCCGTCGCCGGGGCGGCCGGGGTGCTCGGGCGGCCGCGGACGTGCGCCGCCGGGCTGGTCGTCACCGGGGTGATCGCGGCGGGCGGGGCCGCGTCGCTGGTCGGACGACCGGCTGCCGCTCCGATCCCGGAAGGGCAGTTCGAGGTTGCGGCCGTCTCGTCGGTCCGGCCCGATCGGAGCACCGACTCGCACCCGCCCCGGGAGACCCGGATCACTCTCGATAGGACCCGGTCGGCCGATCCGCCGAGCCAACCGATCGCACTGGTCCCCCATCCCGATCCCAGCATCGCGGTTCCGACCGACACGCTCCCCCCGACGCCCCGCGAGGAGATCTCGCTCGACCCAACCCCGTCCGCGCCGCGCCCGCTCGAAGTCCTCTACCGTGGGCGCGTGGTATCGAGCGAAAAGGAGAAGGGCCTGGTGCCGGTCCCACATGCGAGAATCAGCTTCCGGGCCGACACCATCGTCCGCGCTCAGGCGGAAGCGGAGTCAGATGAAGACGGGCGGGTCGTCCTGCACAAGCCGACATCGGGGTGGGTGCCCGCCCCGGGGGAAGGCCTGATTCACGTCGAGAGCCAGAGATACGTGGCCAGGGTGTATCGGCTGGATCAACTCCGGAACGGCGAGCCGATCACCCTGGAACCGAAGCGACGAATCCTGGTCGTCCCGTTCCACGGGGCCGACACGGGTCAGCCGTTCGCCGCGGAGGGCCGCGCCATCCGCACGACGCTCGAGTCCCGGCTGGGCCCGCACAAGGGGGAGATCGAGCGGGTGGCGGGGGTTCATGCGGATGACGCCCTCCGCCGGCTGTACACCATCCAGGAGGGTCGGGCTCGTTACGACCCGAAGTCTGTCGTCAAGTTCGGCGAGCAGCGAGCCGAGAGCCACATCGTCGTGGGGTGGGTCGAGTCAGCGGCGGCCGACACCCGGTTGGCGTGCCAGTTGGTCGACCTGAAGACCGGCGAGACGGACGGGAGTGCCCAGGTGCTGGTGGCCCGAGGCAAGTCCGTCGCCGACGCGGCGGGCGACCTTGCCGACCAACTCGTGAAGGACCTGTGCCGCGTTACGACCCTGATCCCGCAGGACCAATCCGAGGCCGGGCGCTCCGTCCGGATCGGCGGGTACGTGCGGTTCAACCCGCCGGGCTCGTCGGGGTGGGTCTTGTGGCTCCTGGTCCGGCCGGACTCGCTCGCGCAGTACTACCCGCAGCTCCCCATCCGGTCCGCCGTCAACGGCATGTGGGTGGCGAACGCGGCGATCGGCAACGACAGTGTGGAGTCCGAGGGCAAACGCTACTACGTCTGCCCGATCCTCGTGAGCCCCCAGCGGGACAGGGAGTTCAACGACTACGTCGAAGCGTCGTCGGCTGACCCGCGGCGGAACACGGGGTTCGACTTCCGGACGTGGAAGCCGGAGGAATACCGCCTGTTCGAAGGCGTGTCGGTGATCCGGTCTCCGGGTCGCGGGACTGCATCAGGCGCGCGCCGGTAGAGCACCCTAACACGAGGTGGCACCCATGAATCGATACTGGGCCGCGGTTCGGGTCATGGCGATCGGCGCCGCGCTCGGCGGGTCCGTGGCACTCTCACAGACCCGGTCGGCAGACGAAGACTGCCTGGTGCTCGTCAGGAGCGAGGTGCTGCCGGTCCGCATCTCGTTCGACACCGGAGCGGCCCTCACTCTGACACCGTCAGAGGACGCGCGCTCCGTCTCACTCCGTCCCGGGGCGCGCACCCTGGAGGCCCGTGCCGGCGGGAAGGTGCTGCGCAAGCCATTCGAGCCCCGGGGCGACCGCTACCTGCTCTGGATTGGCGCGGACGATTCCTGGGAAGCGGAACAGGCCGAGAGCCCGCCGGCGTCCGCCTCGCCGGCCCCAGAGTCCGGTGACAGGGCCGGCAAGGAGACCGGGCCCGGCGTCGTGATCATCCTGCTCGTGTGCGCGGCCGTACTCGGGCTCGGGCTCTGCCTCAGACCCGGGCTCAGGCACCTTCTCGCGGTTCGGGAATCGAGCCCCTCGCCCCCGCCACTCGCGGATGTCACCTACGTCGTGTTCTGCCGCCTCACGGGCTTGAAGGGAATGGCGGCAGACACCGTCGCGGCCCATTGCGAGGCCCTCGCGACGGCGATCTGCACAGCTTGCGGTGGCGACCGATCCTACCGTACCTACAGCAGTGTCTACGGCCGGTTCGTACTCGTGCCGTCCCGCGGGGGGGCCGCCCTCGAACTGGCGGTGCGCATCCACCAGCGGTGTGCGGCGGCAGGCATGAGGGTCGCAATCGCGATTGCCGCGGGTCGGGTCGAGGCGACTCGTGACCTGCTGGATGACAACGTCGCAGGGGTTGCGATCAATCGAGCCGCCCGGTTGGCCCACCTACCAGGTGGCACGGGTCGTGTCGCGGTCGATGAGTTCACGTTCCGGGACGTGACCGGCGGGTGCTCCGCGTATTCGAAGTCGGTGTTCGACCCGTTGCAGCACGGGCAGGTGAAGCGCACCCGGCTGAAGTACGCCTGGTTCCGGTGCCGAACCCCGGCAGTTGGCAAGCCGCCCGCCCCCTGCGGGCGTCACGAGTGTGTGACGGCCCACGTCGTTGCCTACGACATCGTTCAATACTCGGACCGGGACGCGCGGGATCAGGTGCAGGTCGTCGAAGACCTTTCCCACGCGGTCCGACGGGCCCTTGAGGCGGCCGGCGGCCGGCCCGGAGGAGCGAACCTGTGGTACGCGCCGGCGGGCGACGGCGGTGTCGTGGTGTTCCGCTCGTGCTCGGGAG